>NZ_PDYV01000008.1:0-142375 GCF_002743235.1 Sporosarcina sp. P25 | reverse complement strand
TAACCCAAAGGTCACAGGTTCAAATCCTGTCCCCGCAACCAAGGTCCCGTGGTGTAGCGGTTAACATGCCTGCCTGTCACGCAGGAGATCGCGGGTTCGATTCCCGTCGGGACCGCCATTTTATACATACGCTTCGAAAAGCGTCTTTCTAAAAATAAAAAATGTGGCTCAGTAGCTCAGTTGGTAGAGCAAAGGACTGAAAATCCTTGTGTCGGCGGTTCGATTCCGTCCTGAGCCACCATTTATATGCCGGTGTAGCTCAATTGGTAGAGCAACTGACTTGTAATCAGTAGGTTGAGGGTTCAAGTCCTTTCGCCGGCATCCTTACTGGTGGGGTAGCGAAGTGGCTAAACGCGGCGGACTGTAAATCCGCTCCCTCCGGGTTCGGCGGTTCGAATCCGTCCCCCACCACCATTTAGGGGCATAGTTCAACGGTAGAATAGAGGTCTCCAAAACCTTTGGTGTGGGTTCGATTCCTACTGCCCCTGTATTTTTAAATAAATAATTATTGTGGCGGTCGTGGCGAAGTGGTTAACGCATCGGATTGTGATTCCGACATTCGGGGGTTCGATACCCCTCGTCCGCCCCATATATTTAAAAGAATTAACACTCATTACTATATTGTAAGTAATCATAACATGGCGGTCGTGGCGAAGTGGTTAACGCATCGGATTGTGATTCCGACACTCGGGGGTTCAATTCCCCTCGTCCGCCCCATTAGTGGGGTATAGCCAAGCGGTAAGGCAACGGACTTTGACTCCGTCACTCGTTGGTTCGAATCCAGCTACCCCAGTCAGTTTTGCGGAAGTAGTTCAGTGGTAGAATACGACCTTGCCAAGGTCGGGGTCGCGGGTTCGAATCCCGTCTTCCGCTCCACTATGTTGGCGGCATAGCCAAGCGGTAAGGCACGGGTCTGCAACACCCTTACCACCGGTTCGATTCCGGTTGCCGCCTTATAATTTTATATAATTACTTTACACGTGCCCGAGTGGTGGAATGGCAGACACGTCGCACTCAAAATGCGATGCCGCGAGGCGTGCCGGTTCAAGTCCGGCCTCGGGTATCATCAAAAGAACACAGCATATGCTGTGTTCTTTTTTATTGAAAAAATATAAAAATACCTGCTGCCTGTCGAAATGACAGGCAGCAGGCCATAGAGGAGAAATATGAAAGGGTGTTACTCAGTAAGGGGACATTGCCATGGACATGGTTGGTAATAGGTCATTGGTCAATGTGTAAAGGGTAACGAGTAATTGGTTTTAGCAAGTTTGTGTTCATATTCCCCACTCTATGCCTCAAAAAGGAGTCTCACCTTTTTGAGGTTAAAAGTAATTAGCACCATCAAAGTCAAGAACGATAGTGTAGTTTTTCATGTTGATACGATTCGATAGTTGGTGTGCGGCTTTTTCTGCTTGTTGTGCTCTTAGACGATATTGTTCTGGATCAAACAATGCTACACGATAAATCGTAGTGGATTCGGCAAAGCCATATTGTATTTCTTCTTTGCTCGCTAAAGAGAACTGTTTATAGTAAGAAGACTTTGCACGTAATTGGATAGCGAGTTCAATCGCTTCAACTAATGGTATTTGTTTGTTTTCGAATTCCACTGTATTGGTGCTGTTTGCTACATATATGAGATAGTCTAGTTTGCGTTGATCTGTTCTGACTTGTTCCATCTCGGCTTCTACGTCTTCTAATTTCCGGCTGATTATGGGACGTGGTGCACCTTTTTCAACTGTTATGAAAGCGACACGTTGGGCTTCTGTTTCTAATTCACGGATTTGCTTCGATAGAATACTTTTTAATTTAATTCCTTCAGCTAATGTAATATTCATGATTCCACCTCGTTTGTTAGAATAAAGTTAGAATTCCTACTATCCAATACAGAACTTATATAGTCTCCACCGTTTATGCTAGTGAACATTTTACCGCAAGCTTCAGCTAATTGTCGAGCTTTGTCGGAATCCAATGAAGGACGAATGAAAAGTAATTGAATGATGTTTTCTGTTTCCTCGGTTACGGCTGTTCGTATAGAATCAATATATGGGCTACCAAACGCACTATATCCGTCGCTTAGAAGTAAGATGTTTTCAAAGGTATTGAATTGATTATTCAATCCTTCGTAGCCATCGCGATTGGTGCCGATAGACAACATAATATCACCGGCTATTTTATCTGCATCATAAATAACTGTCGGGATTTCGTATTGCAAGGAAAAGAAAGTATTCAGATCTTCTGCACTATGGAAGGAAGAGGTATAGTGACGATCTTGAATCTGTTGTAAGAGTGATTGAAGGGCTGGTGGCTTAGTCGATGGGTCTGCTCCGAGAGTCGCCCAGATGGATTGCCATTCCGCTAGACCATTGAAATCCGCGAAATCTTTGTCCAGTAGTTCGAAATACAGTTGTTCTTGAAATAATTGTAGTCGTCCTTTTAGCATCTGAGGTGATGCGGAGACGATTGTTTTGTTATAATAGATTATGCCTAATTTAAAATCTGGGATTTTCGTGAATATAGAGGAATCAATAGTAAGTTGCATCAGTATCACCTGCTTGTAATTTTACTTCATCTTATCATAAGGGAGGCGGGGAATGGTGAATGTCGCTCAGTTACAACAGGAAATACAAACGTTTGCGGCGTCCATTGGAATAGACAAAATTGGTTTTACGACAGCGGCCCCGTTTGTGAAATTGAAGGATCGTCTGAAACAACAGCAACGATTGAATTATCAATCCGGCTTTGAAGAGCCCGATATAGAGAAAAGAACGGAGCCTTTATTATTACTGGATCAAGCAGAAAGTATCATTGCCATTGCAGTTGCATACCCCTCGAAAATGTCGGATAGTCCCCGTGGAAAAAAAGGGGAGCGCAGGGGTATGTTTTGTAGGGCTTCTTGGGGCGAAGACTACCATACGGTATTGCGTGACAAACTAGCACAGCTAGAATTATTCATTCTTACTAAAGTACCGGATGCACGACTTCGTTCTATGGTGGATACAGGAGAGCTTGTAGATCGTGCAGTAGCAGAACGTGCGGGGATTGGTTGGTCGGCTAAGAACTGCTCAATTATTACACCGGAGTTCGGGTCTTATGTCTATCTGGGCGAGATGATTACGAATCTGCCGTTTATACCAGATGAGCCGATGGAAGATCAATGTCTAGACTGTAATTTATGCTTGGATGTTTGTCCAACGGGTGCGATTATACAGCCGGGGCAATTAGATGCTCAGCGTTGTATTGCATTTTTAACACAAACAAAAAAACCTGTACCTGAAGAATTCCGGCACAAGATTGGAAATCGATTGTATGGGTGTGATACATGCCAAACGGTTTGTCCGAAAAACAAAGGATTGAATCACACGCACCAACTGGCATTCACGCCTGAGCCTGAGCTCGTTAAACCTTTGTTGCTGTCACTATTATCATTATCAAACCGGCAATTTAAAGAACAGTATGGCCATATGTCAGGCTCTTGGCGTGGAAAGAATCCAATTCAACGAAATGCATTGATTGCATTGGCTCATTTTAAGGATGAATCAGCGATACCGGAACTAACTAGATTAATAAAAGAAGACCCACGACCCATGATCAGAGGAACAGCGGCATGGGCACTTGGGGAAATCGGCACGACAGAAGGGCATGAGGTGCTTAAAGAAGCCTTGCTCATAGAAGAAGATGAGTTTGTAGTAAGTGAAATTACACAGGCTATGCAACTGCTGCATATTAATTGAAAGAAGGTAGTAAGATGACGATTCACGTTGCATTATTTGAACCGCAAATTCCCGCAAATACCGGAAATATTTCACGTACTTGTGCGGGTACGGATACAGCTCTCCATTTAATAAAGCCGCTTGGTTTTTCTACTGAAGATAAAATGTTGAAACGAGCTGGACTGGATTACTGGGAGCATGTTGATATTACGTATCATGAAGGAATCCAAGAGTTTCTAGACAGCTATCCGGAAGGCGAGTTTTATTTCATTACAAAATTCGGAGAGACGAGCTATGACACGTTTGATTATTCAGATCCCGATAAGGATATTTTCTTTGTGTTTGGCAAAGAAACTACTGGGCTGCCGAATGAAATAACGGATAAGTATAAAGAGAGTTGTTTGCGCATCCCGATGAACGATGAGCATATCCGTTCATTGAACTTGTCGAATACTGCTGCCATTCTTATTTATGAAGCACTTCGTCAACAAGGTTTTGCACACTTAACGTAATGTATAAAAAAAAGGGGATTGGCTCATGGCCAATCCCTTTTCTATTTACTTCATTTGATTCGTTTTTGATTCGCCTGGCTTATTTTCATATCCGCCAGTAAAGATTGCAGACAAGAATGCAAAACAAACAGCCATAATTAGAATTAGTCTCATTGTTTGTACCTCCTAAAAAATCAATAGTCCTTCTAACAGTATACCGTAAAAATTATATAAATGAAATAATCTTCGTCGTTTTATGTGACAGGTTACTAACAAATCTTAGTGAGGCAGGAATAGCAGCTGATAGGTGAATAGAACAGCGAAGATATACATCAGCATAGGAACTTGCTTACCTTGCCCTTTTGTAATCTTCAGTAACGGGTATGTGATGAATCCAAGTGCGATACCTGTCGCAATACTTGAAGTTAGCGGCATCGTCAAAATAACTAGAAACGCTGGGAATGATTCGTCGAATGAATCCCAATTGATATTTTTCACCGCACCGATCATCAAACTGCCCACAATAATCAAAGCAGGTGCTGTAATGGCTGCGACGCCGGATAAGGCACTGACGATAGGACTGAAAAATGCTGCAGCTATGAATAGTACTGCAACTGTCAATGTAGTCAACCCTGTACGCCCACCTACAGCTACGCCAGAGGATGATTCGACATAAGCGGATGTTGGGCTAGTTCCAACCATTGAGCCGACTGTGGCGGCTACTGAGTCGGCTAGAAGTGCATGGCGTGCACGAGGTAAAGAATTACCTTTCATGAGGCCAGCTTGCTTGGCTACTCCAATCATCGTTCCAGTTGTATCAAATAAAGTGACGAGTAGAAAAGATAGCACGACACCGTATAAACCGTAAGAAATAACATCTTGCATCGCCTGTACCGGATTCCATACAAGAACTCCTTCAGGCAAGTGGGGCATTTTCACAATACCATCGAATTGTAATTGCTTCGTGAAGAATGCGACAACACCTGTTGCAATCATTCCAATAAAAATAGCACCATAGACATTGCGGTTCATTAGAATAATAGTCACGAGCAATCCGAACAATGTCAGTAATACAGCAGGCGAGGTAAGTTCACCGAGCTGGACGATGTTGGACTCATGGGGAACTACTAATCCTGATAAACGTAGACCGATGAATGCGATAAATAATCCAATTCCGGCCGTGATACCGTGTTTAAGATTTTCAGGAATTTCTTCAATTAGCTTTTCTCGGAAAGAAGTCATCGATAATAATACAAAGATCAGACCTGCTATAAAGACGGCAGAAAAAGCTGTCAAGTAGTCGAGTTGACCGTCAGACCCGATGACGACGGAAGCAAAGTACGCATTCAAACCCATTCCAGGTGCAATAGCAATTGGATAGTTTGCGAATAAGGCCATCCAAAGCGTACCGATCACAGTAGCTATAATGGTGGCTAAAAAGACTTGATCGAATGGAACACCGGCTTCAGATAAAATAATTGGATTGACGATGACGATATAGACCATCGTCAGGAAAGTGGTCATGCCTGCAAGTAATTCTGTTTTGACTGTCGTTTGATTTTTCTCTAATTGGAACACTGTGTATTCTCTCCTTATATTACGAACATAATAAAGTCCATAGACAATAATATTCGTTTTTTTAGAAGAAATCAACCTGTTATATTTAAAAAACATTCATAAGTTCTGTTAAATAATGTACAATTGCACTATGAGTTTATAGAGGAGGATTTTTCATGTCAACGATTTTTGATCAGATGATTATACTGAGCAACGGTGTGCAAATGCCACAGTTCGGTTTAGGAACGTATAAAATGACAGAACCTGAGCAAACCATGCAAGCTGTTGAGAAAGCGGTTTCACTAGGCTATCGTGCAATTGATACAGCATCTATTTATGATAATGAACAAGCAGTGGGGGAAGCGATCCGTCACACCGGTCTAGCGCGTGAAGACTTCTTTGTGACATCGAAAGTGTGGAATGATCACCAAGGATATGATGAAACGCTGCGTGCATTCGAGCGTACATTAACTAGATTGGATATGAATTATCTAGACTTATATTTGACACATTGGCCTGTTGCTAGCAGTTACGTAGATACATATCGCGCGATTGAAAGACTGTATGATGAAAGATTGATTCGATCAACAGGTGTTTCCAATCATCACGAGTCACATTTACAAGAAATATTTACGATTGCTAATATTCGTCCTATGGTGAATCAAATAGAACTCCATCCACGTTTAACTCAAGAACCGTTGCGGCTGTTTTGTCGTGAACATCAAATTGCGGTCACGTCTTGGAGTCCTTTGGCTAGAGGGCAGATTCTTGAAGATGCAACACTCACTGCAATCGCTGCGCAACACGGGAAGACTGTCGCTCAAGTCGTCATCAGATGGCATCTCCAAAATGGATTGATCGTTATTCCAAAGTCTGTGTCATTTGATCGTATTCAAGAAAATAGTGAAGTGGCTGATTTTGAATTAACACTTTCAGATATGGCGATTATCGATGCGTTGAACCGTGATGAACGGACAGGTACGGATCCAGATTCATTTTAAAGGTATATTCAACACCATTGCCATATTTCACGGTTAACATTCTAAGTAGTAAAATAGAGCTGTCCAAGTGGTCTTTACGACCTCTTGAACAGCTCTGTTTTGTTTTATTCAGTTTCTACTACAATCATCTCTGACGTAATGGGATGCGTGAAAGTGACCTTTGTAGCGACTAGCTTATAAGGTCCTCTTGACATCGTCTCGCTTCCATACAGTTGATCTCCGACTACGGGGTGACCCATATGGGAGAAGTGGACACGAATCTGGTGTGTTCTTCCTGTTTCCAACTGTGCTTCAACAAGTGTCGTATCCGGTTTACGTTCAAGTACTTTAAAATGCGTGACCGCAGATTGGCCGGATGGTGATACTCTACGCTTTGTTGCATGATAGCGATCTTTACCGATTGGCATATTAATCGTACCGCGCGGTTTTCTTAGCTGACCTTCTAGTTCAGCCGTATAATATCGTTCGATTTGATTCTGTTCCAACATCCGGTCGAACATTGTTTTCGCTAGCGGATGCTTTGCGATAAGTAAAACACCTGCCGTATGTTGATCCAATCGATGGATATGCTCTGCATAGGTGCCGCTTTTTGCTTCAATATAGCCCATGACTTCGTTCATCAATGTGCCAGTACCAGGTAAGTGTTCCGGGTGTACGGATACTCCAGCAGGTTTGTGCACCGCAAGTAAATGTTCGTCTTCCCATAATACACGCAGGGAGTTTGACGGTTCTGGTTTGTATGCAGACTGTGCTTCAGAGAAACCGAAGATCAGTTCCGTGCCTTCAGGAAGGGGTTCTTTCCAATCTACTGGTTGTCCATCTGTATCCGTTACACTTTTATCCATGCGCATTTGGTGAACAGATTTCTTCCCACCTTGCCATTGTTCTCTTAGTAATTTTTCGATCGTCTCGCCGGGTCGTTCAGTCGTATAATGAAAACTTGTCATCTACGTAGTCTCCTTAATTGCTTTCGAATTCATCAAAGAATGCTCTAATTTGATCATCAGGCTGTGAGCCGACTGTTCTGCCTTGTTCTTTTCCATCTTTATAATGGACTAGTGTAGGCCATGATGTAATATTGTATTCCTGTTTTAACTGATCTTGGTACTCGAGCAGATTATACTGATAGACATGTGCACCATATTCATCTGCAATCGGCATCAAACGCGGTGTCATATCTATGCAGTGCGGGCATTCCGGGCTGAAGTAATAAACAGTTGTCGGTTCGCCGCTTTCAATCTTTTTGAAGATTTCTTCAGGAAGTTCGACGTTCTGATAACTTTCATTGTCTAATAAATCGATTGTGGATTGTTGTAGATTATTTGTACCGTACGGATTGTCAGCCAGCTTCGTTTCATTGGATTTATTATTGAGGACAATGATCAGAATGAAGAGTGCGACAATAATTCCACCAATAGCTAGTAATTTTTTCAATGTGTTTCACTCCTTTGTTTGTTTCAAGATTACAAGACTTGCGATGAAAATAAAAGCAAATGCTATCAATGCAAGAAAAGGAATCGTAATAAAGCCGAGATAATTGATGTATGCACCTGTACAAGAAGCCCCGCTGCATTCAGGAGCGCTGTCTTGTAAGAAAGCCAGTTTCTGAAGACCGTAGTGGTAGAGGGAGATACACCCTCCTATGAAAGCGAATGAAGCTGTAGTCCAGGCAATCGAAATGTTTTTTTGAATAAGTGCAATCAAACCGATTAATACAATAGGATACATGAAAATTCGTTGGTACCAACACAACGTGCAAGGTATATAGCCTTTGATTTCTGAGAAATACAAAGAGCCAAGTGTAGCGATTAGCGCGACGGCCCACATGGAGAGGAGCCAGTTTTCCTGTTTTTTATTCATTGAGCATCTCCTTACCATTGGATCATAGATAAAAGCTTTCCCGTTTAGACGGGAAAGCTTTATTTAGACGAATCGGTAGCTTCATTGGTTGCGACTTCGGAAGGTTGTTTTTTTGCTTCTAGGTAAAGAATATGGTTGCCGTCTACTTCCTTGACAGTAAACTCATATCCTTGTTCAATAATCTTTTCGCCTTGTATAGCTTCAAAGCGTTGATCCATGAACCAACCGCCGATTGTATCAATATCCTCTTCAAGTATTTCAATGTTCAATGCATGATTGACATTTTCAATCAGCATTTTAGCATCCAGAATATAATGGTCTGTCCCAACGATCTGGAGTTCAGGTAGTTCATCCATATCGAATTCATCGCGGATCTCACCAACAATTTCTTCTAAGATGTCTTCAATAGTGACCAAACCTGAAGTCCCTCCATATTCATCCAATAGAACGGCCATGTGAATACGTTCCCGCTGGATCTTCAAGAGTAATTCTCCAATTGGGATCGTTTCGATGACTCGGATAATTGGCTGCATATAATTGATGACCGATTTACTACCATTTGACGGATCTTTAATATAGGCCGTCAGTAAGTGTTTCATGTTAATAAGTCCGATGACGTGATCTTTGTCGCCGTCGATAATTGGATAACGGGTAAACTGTTCTACACCTAGTAATTCGAACACTTCGGATAATGTCATTTCTTTATCGACTGTCATCATTTCTGTTCTTGGTAGCATAATTTCCTTTGCGACTCGATCATCAAACTCAAAAATACGATTGACGTACTTGTACTCTGCTTGATTAATTTCCCCGCTTCGCAAACTATCAGATAAAATAATACGCAATTCTTCCTCTGTATGACCTACTTCTAATTCGGAAATGGATTTGAAGCCTAGCAATCGTGTAACGAGACGTGCCGATCCGTTCATTCCTTTAATGATCGGGTACATAAGACGGTAAAATAGATTCAGTGGGACGGCAAGGGATAAGGATAATTCTTCCGCCTTATGCAAAGCGATGGTCTTTGGAGCTAGTTCTCCTACCACGACATGCAAATAGGTGACGATCGCTAAAGCGATAGTGAATGAAAGAATGGTTTCGACATGGGCATCAAGTATAAACATTTCAAAAACAGGAGCTAACATCATACGGACTGTTGGTTCCCCGAGCATACCTAAGCCGAGTGCCGAAATCGTAATTCCGAGCTGACAAGCGGATAAATATTCATCTAAATTATCGGCAATTTTTTTTGAAAGAACCGCACGTTGATTACCTTCGACGATTAATTGGTCGAGACGTGATGAACGGACTTTCACGATTGCGAATTCACACGCGACAAAAAAAGCGGTGATTGCGATCAAGGCAGCAAATGCTGCCAATCGTATGGCAATATCCAAATAATAGCTTCGCGCTTAACCCAGATGAGGGAAAAGAACAAAGCGTACACCTCCTGTAAAGTAAAGTTAGTTATCTTTTATAATAATTTATTTATAGAGAAATTACAATTCGATTTGCTTACAGAATGGAAAAAATCGTATTAGTCGTATGTAATGTGTCGATATATAGAGCGAATGGCGATGTGATAACACCGCTACATGGCGAAAATACCATCCATTTACGCTTGTTTTTCAAATATGTAAAAATCTTTTAAAAAAGACTGAAGACCAAATCCTTTGCACAAGGAAAGTGTCTTCAGTCTTAGGCAATATTTTTACTCACCGTATTGTGGTTGGGTTTCTTTAAAGGCGTTTTGTTCGTTGGGGACGCGACTTTTGTCTTCAAAGACGTTTTCAGTTTTTTGGTTTTGTACCTTCAACCGCTCTTTTTCTAACTGTTGCTTGCCTTTTGATTGTTCTTTGCCCATAAAAGCACCTCCTCTAGTTAGAGGATGGTCGATTTAGATGGTTCTCATTCATAGACGTGGAAAGTCATAAGGTCATGCACCATTCGTAAGACTTGTTCTTCGCCCGGAGGTGTGCCGTTTTTCCAGTTGATTGTGCCATCTTTATGGTAATCGCCTTTGTATTGTTTGTTATGGTAATAAAATGAGATGGTCCAGCCTGGCAGATCAGAGTCTTCGAACATTTTTTTATAACTGAAATGTTGTAGCATCATGTTTTCTCCTTTATTGTTCCAGTAGTGATATCCTGTTCGTTCATTTCATAAACTGACCAAAAGGACGAAAGGATGAGTGTGTGTTTGTTACTCAACTACGTAATGCAGTCGAGGAAAAGTATAAATCGTATTTTTATTATAAGTCCATGTATCAGCTAACGAATGATTTGTTATGGCAAGAATTCATTCGCCATGCGTATGAGGATGAAAAAAGTCATTACGAGATGTTTCAGCAGTTGCATTATATAATGACAAATGAGTTTGTGCCGAATCCCAAAAAGCCAGCGCCTTGTACAAATTTAAAAGAGTCAGCCAAAAATGCGCTAGTTTATGAACTTGAAGCAGTAGAACAATGTAAGGAAATGTTTTTGACGATTCCTTTTGAAGAAGCATATGATCCAATTTTCATTGCATTACATGATGATATGGAGCATGCGATTCGAATGTCTACCATATTCAATGGAGCAAATTAAATCAGACGTCGAAAGAGAATTTTTGAAAATACTTGGCGCCTTCAAGCATCCGAACTCCATACCAAAACATTTCACCATCAATGAGCTGGATCGCTGAATCGGGTAGCATTTCTTGGAATTGAACTTGTTGTTTTTCTTTAAATGGATAGGGTTCAGATGACAGTAAGACTAAATCAAGATCCGCTTCCTTGAATTGTTCTTCCGTTAAAGCCGGATAGCGATCAGATGATTCAGCAAACGGTGTGATGAAACCGAGTTCTTGTAACAGCGAGTTGATATAAGTGTCTTTTCCGACAACCATATACGGCTTTTGCCAAATGACATAGGCAACTCGTGCAGCAGGTAGAGTGGGGAGCGCCGTAAATGCTTGCTTGATTTCTGATACAAGCGATTTCGATTGTTGCTCATGATCAGTCAACGATCCCATATCTGTAATCATTCTATAAGCTTCGTCGATCGTCTGTACTTCTGCTACATAAACCGGATAGAACTCGGAAAGAATTTCAACCATCTCTTTTGTGTTTTCTTCTTTTTCCATAATAATCAAGTCAGGTTGTACTTCATGTATCTTTTCCAACTTTAAATCTTTCGTTCCTGCGACTGCGGGAACGTTCTTAGCTTGTTCGGGATATATACAATATCGTGTGCGTCCAACAATTTCTTCCTCAAGTCCAATTCCGAATAATGTTTCTGTAATACCAGGACATAATGTAACAATTCGTTTGGGTGGGAAATTATACACAACGGTTCTTCCCAAGTGGTCGATAATTTCTTTCTTCAATGAAATGAATACCTCCTTTGTCGATATGTGAAAACGTAGGATCATGATAAGTAATACTCTACTTGCAACGTACCTGAACTGCTATCAAATGTAAAGTCAGAAATCTCCGCCTCTAATTGCTTTTCATTCAGCTGGTTTTTGTTATAATTGGAACGAAGACCAAGTGGAATAAGGTGAAGCGATTGAAAATAGTACTAACTATTTTGTTCATGGCGTTTATTGGCGCATTGATTGGTGGAGTAACGAATCATCTGGCGATCAAGATGCTGTTTAGGCCACATGAAGCAAAATACATTGGAAAAACTCGTTTGCCGTTTACACCCGGCTTGATTCCGAAGCGCCGAAATGAATTGGCGACACAGCTTGGTAAAACGGTGACAAATTATTTGCTGACACCTGACCTGTTCCGGAAAAAGATGTTGACGCCTGGAATGGAAAAGCGTGTACAGACGTTTGTCCAAAGTAAAATGGATCAATACATCCTGCAATCAGATAAGACATTGAACGACTGGCTCAAGCTTGCGGGTGCAGACGGACTTCCTGAACAAGTGGAAGATAAGTTGGTTACATTGATTGATCAGCAACTATACGGGATGAAAGAAAAAGTAACAACAGGTACAGTGGAAGACGTCATGCCTCTTCGGTGGCAACAACAAATAGAAGAAAGAATTCCTCTAGCTTCTGATTTTGTACTATTACGTGCAAGTCAATTTGTTGATTCAGCAGAAGGAAGACAGACATTCCAAAAGTTGATCGATGATTTCTTGGCTTCAAAAGGCACATTTGGCGGTATGCTCAATATGTTTTTTGGAGAATCGGAATCGCTTGTCGGCAAGGTTCAGCGGGAAGCATTGCGATTTATAGAAGCACCTGGAACAAAAGAGTTACTGGATAAATTGATTTGGAAAGAGTGGCAAAATGTTCAGCAACAACCGATGGAACAATTGACGTCTGGATTCGATTTTGATAGTGTGTTTGCTTCAGTGAGAAAATATGCACTGGAACAATTGGCGCTACGTGAAAGACTCGATCACAGCTTGTCCCATTATTGGCCACAAGGATCCACCTGGACGGCTGAGAAGGTGACACCACAGATTGTCAGCTTTTTATTCACCCAAGCAGAAGCGCAACTTGAACAATCGTTGAAGAAACTAAAACTAGATGAAATGGTGAAAGAACAGGTTGACACATTCCCTGTGGCTGTTCTGGAAGATCTAGTTCTCGGCATTTCACGTAGAGAGTTTAAAATGATTACGGTTCTGGGCGCGTTTTTAGGTGGAATTATTGGTATTGTGCAAGGAATCATAGCAATTACACTAAATGGATAGTAGGAGGAGTTAGTATGTCAGTAAATATTTATGATGATATGAACAAATTGGAATCAACTTTGCGTAAAACAGATGAGTATGTAGCGGTGAAAACAGCAATGGCCGATGTGAAAGGTGACGAGCAAGCACTTGCATTGTTCGAAAGCTTTCGCGAAATCCAAATGAAATTACAACAGAAACAAATGGCTGGCGAAGAGATTGAAGGAGACGAGCTTGAGCACGCGCAAAAAACAGCATTACTCGCTCAAGAAAATCCGAAAATCTTGGCTATGCTGACTGCTGAAATGAAACTCAGCGAATTGATTGAAGAAGTAAACCGTGTAGTATTGAAACCGGTTCAAGATTTATATGAAGGATTCAATTAATAGATATATCGAAACCGGCCTAGGCCGGTTTTTTTCAACAGATGGAGAGTAGGAGAAAATAATGCAACAATTATATGTGAATCAACAGTTCCCTCAAGATTGGATCCGAATGTTTACACACTTAGCCAATTTATTTTTCGAACAGTCTAAAATAGTGACAGATCGAACGGATGAAACTGCGATTGCGTTACAATTTAGAGAAGAATACGAAGAATCGCCAAGTGTAACGGTAGATATTCAATGGCAAGACAAGCATTATACGTCGCGTTTTGCCGAAGAGGTAAAAGAAACAGAAGAACGCGAGCAAATACGTCAGCGCAAAAGAATGTATTCCCATGTATTGCTAGATGCACTGGAACAAGCAACTGGAATGGATCAAGAGTGGGGAATTCTAACGGGAATCCGACCTACCAAGTTGTATCATATGTATCTTCAAGACGGCCATTCGGTCGATGAAGCAAAGCAATTACTTCAGCAACGTCATCGTGTATCTGTACGAAAAAGTGATTTGATTGCGAAAATTGCAGACGTTCAGCTAAATGCATTGCCCGATTTATATTCATTGAAAGAAGAAGTGAGTATATATATCGGTATTCCGTTTTGTCCGACAAAATGTGCGTATTGCACGTTCCCAGCTTATGCGATTCATCGAAAAAGTGGGCGAGTGGAGACATTCCTCGACGGCTTGCATGAAGAAATGCGCGCGATGGGTAAATGGTTAAAAGAACATGATATTCGCATTACGACAATTTATTTCGGTGGCGGAACACCCACGTCTATTGAAGCAGATGAAATGGATGCACTCTATCAAACGATGATGGACTCATTCCCTTATATGGAACATGTTCGTGAAGTAACGGTAGAAGCCGGGCGTCCAGATACAATTACGGTACCAAAACTCGAAGTGCTGAAGAAGTGGGGCATAGATCGAATCAGTGTCAATCCGCAATCATATACGGACGAAACGTTGAAAGCAATCGGCCGTCATCACACGGTACAGGAAACGATCGATAAATATTGGTTGTCAAGAGAGCAAGGAATGCGCAATATAAATATGGACTTAATCATTGGTTTGCCGAATGAAGGTCTGGAAGAATTTGAACATTCATTAGCTGAAACAGAAAAGATGCAGCCGGAATCTTTGACGATCCACACTTTGTCATTCAAGCGCGCTTCTGAAATGACGCGCAACAAAGATAAGTATCAAGTGGCGGACCGCGAAACTGTAGGGAAAATGATGACGCGCGGTGAGGAATGGTCTCGTGATAATGGCTATATACCGTATTATCTTTACCGCCAGAAAAACATATTAGGAAATCTTGAAAACGTAGGGTATTCAAAACCCGGTGAAGAAAGTCTTTATAACATTTTGATCATGGAAGAAGCGCAAACCATTATCGGCTTAGGTTGCGGAGCTTCGAGTAAGTTCATGGAACCAGCAACTGGCAAGTTGACGCAATTCCATAATCCGAAAGAACCTGGCGCCTATATATTGGGCTTTGAAGAAGCCATCGATAAGAAAATAGCGTATTTGGAAAAGTTATTTCCTTCTTCAGAGACTATAAAGTAATATTGAAATTCCCCCGTCGTAAAAATGGCGAGGGGATTTTTTTGTTAAAGTTATGCAAATGATCTGGTAATTGTGTATAATGTAATGAATGAACAACCATTCACATAAAGGGGGAATTGATTTTGACAAAACAGATCGAAGTGGAAATTGAAGGACGATTAGCGACAATAACCTTTAACCAACCTGATGTAATGAACGCAATGGACGGCGTCATGATGAAAGAATTGGCGGATATTGTAGATCAACTAAAGGTGAATTCCTCAGTACATGTCGTACTGTTCCGGGGTGCTGGTCGAGCATTTTCTGCTGGTGGAAACGTCAAGGCGATGCTAAACCCGAATGGGCCAATGAAAATGGAAGACATCATGGTCGACTTATCGAGATTGGCTTTGTCTATGTATAGCATGCCACAAATCACCATTGCGTCCGTACATGGCGCAGCGGCGGGATTAGGATGCAGTATCGCTATTGCATGCGATGTTGTCATCGCGGAAGAATCAAGTAAAATTGCAATGAACTTCATTGGCATCGGACTCGTTCCAGATGGTGGCGGTCACTTCTTCCTGAAAGAACGCGTAGGCACAGCCAAAGCTAAACAACTCATTTGGTCTGGGAAAGTACTTGATGGAAAAAGTGCAATGCATATTGGACTCGTTGACGAAGCGGTAGCAGATGGTGAAGCGTGGAACACGGCACAACAACGCGCTCAATTGATCTTGCACTCCCCGACAGCTTCTATGGCGGCAACAAAGAAAATACTCCATGCGGCGGGCATCGCAGAACTTGAACAAATAGTGAGACTCGAAAGTGAAGCACAAACAGCCATGCGCTCAACAACTGATCACCGCGAAGGCGTACAGGCGTTTATTGAGAAAAGAAAACCGAGCTTCACGGGTCAATAAATGGCAGATAAAAAGACGCGCTATGGAAACTGCGCATCTCGTTTACATCTATTATCAACTTTGAAGAATTATTGATACTTAGCGGCTGTTTCTCTCCATGAGAAATAGCCTTTTTCTATAGCACGCAATAGTAACTCCGCTGAAGCTAAATTTGTAGCGAGAGGTATACCATAGACATCACATAATCGAAGTAACGCACTCACATCCGGTTCATGTGGCTGTGCAGTCAACGGATCACGGAAAAATAAAATTAAATCTAGCTCACCCATCGCGATCATGGCTCCCATCTGCTGATCTCCGCCAAGAGGACCCGACATGAGTCGTGTGACAGATAGATCGGTTTCTTCCATGATGCGTAAGCCTGTTGTGCCCGTTGCGTAAAGAGTATGTTTAGCAAAAATCTGCTCGTAAGCAATTGTGAAATTGACTAATTCAGCCTTTTTTTCATCATGCGCAATCAAAGCAATGTTCAAACGAGTCACTTCCTTCTACGATTTCTTGACGACCATAGCGTATCACAAAATTCTGAAAAAATCTTGTGCTATTTGTATAAAGATTTGAAAATTGTGCGCAATACAATTTCCTGTTGTTCATATTCATCGTATAAAAAACAAAATCCCCTACAAACGGAGATTTTGTCATTTGTTTACGTATGGAATAATAATAATTTACCAAGAGGGGAAGCCAGGCGGTGCGTTCGCTCGAGCAAATCTTTTTCTGTCAGCAACTGATGACCTTGTTCTTTTGCTACGTCATCAGATTCAGCAGTGAAAGTTTCTTCTGTAATCAATGAACCATCTTTTTCGTAAGCTGTAAGTTTGTACGTTTTCATTGTATCGCCTCCATCATCTTTTACTTAGTATACTATGAATTGAACGAAATGAATAATGATTCAGTGAATTAAAGTGAAAAAAGATAGTGAATGTTAGAATGTCTAAGAAGAATATTTACAATTATGAAACATATTGTCTCTTGAAACGTAGAACGAGATAGAGAGTATTGAAGGAGATGATGTACATGGCCTTAGAATTGGAACGAGTGACTAAACGATTTGGCGATTTTACAGCAGTGGATCAGCTGTCATTGACGGTGGAAGAAGGGACGATGTATGGATTTCTTGGAGCAAACGGCGCCGGAAAGACCACTACATTTCGAATGATTTTGGGATTACTAACTCCGACAGAAGGAAATATTTCATGGAACGGCCGTACGATATCGTATGAGACAAGTCCGCTAATTGGGTATCTACCGGAGGAACGGGGGCTTTATCCAAAAATGAAAGTGTTGGATCAGTTAATCTTTCTTGGACAGCTACGTGGAATGAAAAAGTCAGCAGCGAAAAGCTCCGCACTGCATTGGTTGGATCGTTTCGAAGTACCACAAAATACGAATAAAAAGGTAGAGGAGTTATCCAAAGGGAATCAGCAAAAGATACAAGTCATTGCCGCATTATTGCATGATCCGCAATTGTTGATCCTGGATGAACCGTTCTCAGGACTTGATCCGGTTAACGTCGAGATGCTAAAAAAAGCGATCGTAGACTTCCGTAATAACGGAGCAACGATTCTGTTTTCAAGCCACCGTATGGACCATGTAGAAGAGTTATGCGAACAACTCAGTATTATTCACCATGGTAAACAATTGGTCAGTGGAAATTTGCGAGACGTAAAACGTTCATTCGGCAAAAAAAATGTCCGAATCCGTGCAGACTTTCCTTTATTAGAGCTAGAAAGCATCGAAGGAGTAACGACCGCTCATCATTCATTAGAAGGTGCAGTCTTTCAAGTTGAGGATGAACAAGTGGCGCATACGCTATTGCAGGCAGCGTTGCTTAAAGGACCGATTCGTCAGTTTGAAATAGAAGAACCATCTTTGCAAGACATATTTATTGCGAAAGTGGGGAAAGAGCATGCGTGAATTTTGGATTATTTTCAAACAAAGTTTCTTAACTAAAGCTAAAACCAAATCATTTTTCATTACGACACTTATTATGGTAGCAGGTATTTTCCTCTTCGCGAATTTGCCGAGCATTATGGAAAAGGTCGGTAAGATGATGGGGAATGAAGAAGAGGATCGTGTAGTGGTCGTTGATGAAAGTGGCGTGTTATTTGACCGTCTGTTTGAACAACTTCAGCAAAATGAGCAAGGCATTTCATTGGAGCTGACAGAAGACTCGCCAGATCAGTTGTCAAAGCAAGTAAAATCCGAAGAAATTGCCGCGTTCATGGAATTGAGTTTCGATGCTGATCAAACGATTCAAGCCAATTACACTACAAGCAGCTTAGTAGACCAATTTTTGCCTTCTGCTCTGCAAGATGCATTACAGAACATTCAAACTGAGGTGAAAGCTGAACAGCTCTCATTATCGGGTGAACAAGTTTCTGAGTTATTTGCACCCATTCAATTTGAGAAACATAATATTTCAGAAACAGCAAAATCAGAAGAAGAACTAAACCAGGCTCGTATCTTGGTATATGTATTGATGTTCGTCATTTATTTTGCCGTAATTATTTATTCATCGATGATTGCAACGGAAGTAGCAACAGAAAAATCATCACGCGTGATGGAAATTCTTATCTCGAGCGTATCACCTGTTAAGCATATGTTTGCGAAAGTGCTTGGAATCGGATCACTCGGAATTGTACAGATACTAATTTATGCAGTGTCCGGATTTTTAGCTTATAGACTTTCTTCCACAGGAGAAGAAAATGAGTTATCCGCATTCTTTAGTTTAGAAAACTTAGAAGTAAGCACACTTGTTTACGCAGTGATATTCTTCTTACTGGGCTATTTCTTATACGCCACACTTGCAGCCTTGCTTGGTTCATTAGTGAGCCGTACAGAAGACGTACAGCAAATGATTATGCCGATGTCGTTGCTGATCGTTGCAGCCTTCATAATCGCAGCAACTGGTCTTGGGAATCCAGAATTAGGATATTTAAAAATCGCATCGTTCATCCCATTCTTCGCTCCACTTGTCATGTTCCTTCGAGTTGGCATGCTCGACTTACCTTTATGGGAGCCTTTGCTTTCCATAGGCATTATGGTTGTGACCATCTTGATCCTCGGCTGGTTCGGATCGAAAGTGTATCGTGGCGGTGTCTTAATGTATGGGCCATCACGTTCACTGAAAGATTTGAAGAAGGCTATACAACTTGGAAGAGAATAGGTTTATGAGAAGGGTGTCCCGAGAAGTCACAGTGCTTCTTGGGATATTCTTTTTTGTGTGGATTCAAGTCCAAGCGTAAGTGGGGGTAGTGACCATGAAGGGATGGAAGCTTCAGCTGACGGACGCTTTCCCATGAGCCCGCGTCTGTCTCAATCCTATTTTTATTTGTGGATGGATGTAGATCACTTATTGGTCATAGCGTGTTAATTAGTTATGTCTTTCAACTTAGTTAAGTTCAGTGCAGGGATTTACTTAACTATTACTCTAACCTTCCCATTCAGAAAGAGACACTAGTTGATCGTAAGTGGAAGGCGGCGACTCCGGGAGGATCAGCGTGAGTTCGAGACCCTGGACTGAACGAAGTGAGGGAAGCGGCTTGGGCCACGCCCTCCGGAAAGCGTCCGCCTGGAACGTCGATCAGCGGTGCCTTCAAGTTACCTCATTTGTAGATGTTCACTTTCCAGTAATAGATGAAATATGTTAAAATAGGAACGAGTATTCGTGGAAGGGGTGCGACCTATGGAACCTATACGTTTTTTACATACAGCCGACCTGCACTTGGACAGCCCTTTTAAAGGCATGGCGGCAGCAGGTCCGGACGAACTTGTCAGACTGCAGCAGTCCACATTCGCCGCATTCGACCGATTCATAGCCTACGCAGTTAAAGAACGCCCGGATTTCATTGTCATTGTGGGCGATATTTACGACGGTGAAGACCGTAGTTTGCGTGCGCAAATTCGTTTTCAGCAAGGTATGCAACAACTTCAAAAAGTGAATATTCCTGTCTACCTGTCCTATGGAAATCACGACCACCTTGAAGGTAGATGGACTAGAGTTTCATTGCCCGAAAATGTTCACGTGTTTTCTGAACGAGTAGAGCAAAAACAACTGCTGATCCGTGACAACATCATTTATTTACATGGCTTCAGCTATCCGCAGCGCCATGTTAAAGAACCAATGAGTAGGCAATATCCGAAAGCTACTGACGGAATACATATTGGTCTATTACATGGAAGTGTGGCAGGAGATGCAGAGCATGCTGTATATGCGCCGTTTACAATCCGTGAATTACAAGATAAGCATTATCACTACTGGGCGCTTGGCCATATCCATAAGCGCCAAGTATTGTCGTCAGAACCACCGATTGTTTACCCTGGCAATATTCAAGGCCGGCATCGCAATGAACAAGGACGTAAAGGTTTTTATGACGTCTTGTTGACGTCTACTAACACTACCCTTAAATTTGTGGGCACATCAGATATTGTATTCACTACCTTGACGGTTTCGTGCGAAGGAATTGACTACGCAGATGACTGGATTTCTGCTTGTCAGGAAGCGATTGATCAACTAACAGCTGAAGCTGGTAGTATCGTCGTGGAGTTAGTGATGAAACATACGGAAGGTTTGACAAAAGACGTAGCTAGGGCTGAGACAGAATGGCTCAACATTTTGCGTGAACAGTATGAAGCAATGGAACCTTTTGTGTGGATTTCAGCAATTGAATGGCCGCCAATCCATGATTCAGTAGTCCCCAATTCATTATTGGAACCAGTGGAAAGAACCATGTCCTCTTGGGAAGTGAATGACTGGAATGACTTAGTGAAAGAAGTGTACAACCATAAAGCCGGTCGCTATTTAGAAGCACTGACGCCTGCAGATTTTGAGCGGTTAAAACAGCAGGCAACCGCATTGCTTGAGAATGAAATGTTGAAGGAGAGCTGAAATGAAAATCCAGAAAATACTTCTTTATGGATTCGGTCAGCATGAGAATCTAGAAATTGATTTGCGCCCCGGTATGAATCTTTTGTATGGACCGAATGAAGCAGGGAAGACGACCATTCAGCAAGCCATCCTTCATATTTTATTTGGATTTCCACAAAAAAATCAACAAGAGCTGCGGTATGAGCCGAAAACAGGTGGTAAATATGGCGGCTGTCTATATATAGAAGATCAAGAGTATGGTAATTGGGTGATTGAGCGGGTGCGTGGGAAGTCTTCAGGTGACGTCTTAATCCGTTTTGAAGATGGGGGTATTGCAGAGGAAGCAGAACTGAAGAGGTTATTGAGAGGCTACGATCGACAAGCCTTTGAATCCATATTCTCTTTCTCCTTATTCCAGTTACAAGATCTCGAGAAAATGGATGAAAATGATTTAAGCCGTACATTACTTGCTTCAGGTACGACTGGTTTAGATACACTTTGGAAAGTTGAAAAGAAGATGGAGAAAGAAATGGGTGGCCTCTTCAAAAAATCTGGAAAAATACCGCCGATGAATAAAAAACTAATCGAAATACGTGAACTTGAACAATCCATGCAAAAAGAGCAGCAGAAGCTCTCGACGTATGAACCGCTTACTATTCGCAAGCAAGAACTCGATGAGCAAGTGGCGACTTTACGCTTGGAAGAGCAACATCTTTATAAGCAGTCTGAAGAACAACGAATCGCCATGCAAATTGTTCCGCTCCAGCAACAGCGCAATCAATTACATGAACAACTTACTCACTTATCGGATGAGTTTCCAGCAGCGGGAATCCGTCGTTATGAAGAACTGGCCAGTAAACAATCAGAATGGCAATTAAAGAAAACACGTCTAGAGAAAGAACAGGCGGAGTGGCAGTCGGAATTAATCGATTTGCGACCTGACAGTGAACGGCAACAGTTGGAGCGGTGGGTGGCACAGGAAGCGGAATGGCATCGGTTACGTACCGATCGACTTTCTGCTGAACAGGAAATTCGTATGCTCGAAAAGAAACAACAGCAGTTCAGCAATCGCTTAGGGTTAACTAACGAGCAGCAGTTATCAATAGGGAACATAGATGTCTCCATACAACGTGAACGTCAACTTGAGCCTATCGTTGAAGAGCAGAAAGAATTGGATCAGCAACTAAAAGCATTGCAACGTCTATTGGCAGAAGCAGAAAGTGAGCGTCAGGGAGCAGAGCAACGAAAAGAACGTACGGAACGTTTGCGATTGACTGAATCTGAACGAGAGAAACTGGCGACTTTGCCAGAATTGCAACGTCAACTAGCTGAGGCTAAATTCATTGTATCTGCGGGAGATAAGCACGTATCGAATCAGATCGTTCCGGCAGTTATTTTGCTCATTGGACTAGCGATCGGGGCATATAGTATCTTGCAGCAGCAATGGTTGTTTGCGGGCCTCGGTCTAGTCGTTGTGGCGGTCGGTGCTTGGTTATGGAAACAACGACCTGATTCTGTTTCAGACCAGCAATCGTTCATTCGAGATCATGAAGCGTTAGCAGCAGAACTTGAGAGACTAGCTGAGCGTGATGTTCTGCAACAGCGCGATGAGCAACAAGTTGTAACCGAGATTGAAAGACTGGATCATAAATTGCAGAAATACGCGGAAGAAATGGAACAACTTTACCATCAGAAACAACAAGCGGTGAAGACGTTGCAAGAACTGTTGCAAGATGAACCATTCGATTTGACATTCAATATTCAGGAAAGCTTTCGGTTACTGCGCGAGTTCCAGGACACGGAAATAGATTTGAGAACATGGCGGCAACGTCTGCTAACAACGACACAGCACATACAATCGCTAATCAAAGAAGTGGAAGAAGTGCTCGGACCTGTTGCGGAAGAAGGTTTATTCGAAAGAATTCGCCAAGAACTACTTCGTCAGAATAGCCTGCAAGAAAAGCATTTAAGCAAACAACAAACAGTAGTTGAAATCAAAGAACAGTTACAAGAAACACAGGAGCTGTTGGAAACAACAAGAGCAGAAATTCAAAAATTGTTCGATAGCGTTGGCGTATCGGAAAAAGAACAATTTTACACTGCGTATCAGCAAAATCAAGATGCACAATTGCTGAAACGACAGCTAAAAGAAGTAGAAGCCCAGCTTTCTTTATATAGTAAAGAACCATTAGTAAAAGAATGGACCCTACCCGAACTGGAACGACAACGCAGTGAAACGTCGAACCGTCTTCAAATGATTCGTCAAGAAGTAGAGGCGCTTGTAGATGAGCAAGTCAAGGTAGGTCATGAAATCTCACAAATGGGTGCCAGTCAAACGTACAGTGAACTTCAGCAGTTAGTAGAAGTGCGAAAAGCCGAGTTGGAAGAAATGACAGAACAATGGGTAATCCGCAAAGCTGTCCGTGAGTCGATTCGACAGACGATGAGTGAGTGGAAAGAACATCAATTACCAGCCGTTCTCATTCAGGCGAATAAATGGTTTAGCTATTTAACAGGAAATCGATACGCAACGCTCGGTTTAACGATGGAAGGTTATTTTGAGGCAGTCACTGACGAAGGACAAACTTTCATGATCAATGAACTCAGTCAAGCTACAAAAGAGCAAGCTTATCTTTCATTGCGACTAGCGTTAGCATATGAATTATCAGAGCGTGCACCGTTCCCAATCATTATGGATGATCCATTTGTTCACTTTGATAATGAGCGACTTTCGCGTATGATAGAAATACTTACTGGGTTACAGCCATCTCATCAATTTCTGTACTTTACTTGTCATCAAGAGATGAAATCGAAATGGCCAAGTGAGCCTCATACAATTGAGATTGGACGAAAAGTAAAAGGGGAGATTCACTGATGAAAAAACTACTTGACTATCAAGTCGGCGAAACGATCGACATGTATTTATTGATTAAACAGGCAACAAAAGGTGTCACACAGCAGGGGAGTCCGTTCATGACGTTGATTCTGCAAGATAAAAGTGGGGACCTTGAAGCGAAACTTTGGGATGCGGGTGAAGAACAAGCCCAGATGTATCAGGGGGCGACTATCGTAAAAGTAGGTGGAGAAATCCACGAATACCGCGGAAAAAATCAACTTCGACTTAAAGCAATTCGTCCTGTAAAAGAAGACGAAGGCGTAACGATTGCAGATTTAGTACCGTCTGCTGAAAAGAGTAAGGAAGTATTGCTTGATGAATTAATGCAATATTTCTTTGAAATGAAAAATCCACAAATCCAGCGTGTCACTCGTCATTTATTGAAGAAGCACCAGCAAGACTTCGTGTTATATCCGGCAGCTACGAGAAATCATCATGACTACGTGTCAGGCTTGCTAGATCACGTAGTTTCGATGCTGAAACTTGGTAAGGCAATTGCGGAGTTGTATCCGACGTTGAACAAAGACTTGCTGTATGCAGGGATTATTTTGCATGATATCGGAAAGGTCATCGAGTTGTCAGGCCCAGTCGGTACGCAGTATACGATTGAAGGGAACTTGCTAGGACATATTACGATCATGGTCAATGAAATCTCCAAGGCGGCAGAAGAACTGGAGATCGCAGGCGAAGAAGTGATGTTGCTTCAGCATATGGTGTTGTCTCACCATGGTAAAGAAGAGTGGGGCAGTCCGAAGCGTCCGATGTTAAAAGAGGCAGAGATTCTTCACTATATCGATAATATCGATGCGAAGATGAATATGCTGAACCGTGTGATGTCGAAAACGACGCCAGGCGAGTTCTCTGAGCGCGTTTTCCCGTTGGATAACCGTTCGTTCTACAAGCCTACGTTTGAATAAATTAATGTGGGACAGGACACGACTCGTTGTGAAGTAAAGAATATTGTTAAGTCTTGGTTTTGATTGGGCTAGCAAAACAACCAATCACTACGATTATAAAATCACAAAAAAAGGTCTGCCAGTGGAAGGTATAACTTCCAGGGCAGACCTTTTCATATATTACTTACCTTCTTCTACTTCCACTTCAGTATCATCAGCTGGAGCGTCTTCTGCAGGTGCTTCTTCAGCTGGTTGCTCTTCCATCTTGAACAAATCAAGTGAAGCTTTCAAATCTTCATCTTTGATCTTAACATCTGCATCTTTTACTAACTTCGAAACTTTAGCTAATAGCTCGTTTTCGTCAGCTTTTTCCATTAATAGTTCATGACGGATTTCGTCTTTCTTTTCATCAGTGATCTCTTTATCGTCAGTTTTACGCTTTTCTTTTACTTCGATGATATGGAAACCGTTATCTGATTGAACAGGCTCACTGATTTTACCTGGCTCTAAGTCGTATGCAGCGTTCCAGAATTCAGGAACCATGACACCGTAAGCGAACCAATCAAGATCTCCGCCTTCATCTTTAGAACCTGGATCAGTAGAGTATTCTTTTGCTACTTTCGCAAAGTCTTCTCCTTTATCCAACTTTTCTTTTACTTCCTTAGCTGTCTTTTCATCTTCAACTAAGATATGACGAGCGTTGATTTCTGATTGTGATTCCTCAAGGCGCTTGTTCAACTCTTCGTCAGAAACTTCAATGCCGTCAGTCAATGCAGCTTCCTGCAATTTATTCAAACGAATCATTTTCTTGAAGCTCTCAGGTGTTTGACCTTGTTGAGCTAAGAAAGCTTCGAAGTTTTCACCGAGTTGTTCTTTGTTTTTATCAAATTCTGCATCTACTTGCTTATCGTCTACATTATACTTATCATCCAGAACCTTTTCTAAGATGATCATTTGTAGAGCTTGTTCACCGACAGATGTTTTCATTTCTTGATAAAACTCATCTTTCGTTACATCTCCTGCTTTGGACGTCATAACCTTTTCATCGCCGCCAGAACAAGCGGATAAAGCTGCAACCGAAGCTGCAAGTGTAAATGCTAACATCTTCTTTTTCATGTAATTAACTCCCCTAATCTAAGTATAGATTCTGTATATTCTTCAAGTAAACACTATATCATATAACGTATAAAAAACAAAAAGGTTCCATTCATTTGAAATTGCCCAACCGCTTTTTTCTACATTCGCATAAGATACAATGTGAAAGGGGGTGCCTTCATGAGCGGTTACACACAGGGCGGATCAGGTTCATCAGGCTTTGCTTTAATTGTTGTTTTGTTCATTTTGTTGATCATCGTCGGCGCAGCATACTTGTATTAAAAAAAGCCCTGCCTCCAGCAATGGGGGCGGGCATACATAGTGTCAGGCGCTAAAGAACACTTCTACATATAAGGATAAAATAAGGATTGTGATCAGAATATTTACAGTGCGATAAATCTTTGGCTGCTTTTCTTCTGGAATCTCTCTAGATTGGCAAAGAGCAAATGTCATTTTATTAATTTGATATAAGTAGAACAATGAAAATAGAATGGTAATCGCAATAACCATTTTAGACCTCCTCTTTCTGCTTCTTTTCTATCATAGCAGAATTTGTGATCAAAAGGAAAAAACTAAACCGTGTAAAGAGCAGGTAATTATGACTCTACTTTAGATTTTATAAGGTAATCACTTGAATCGACATATGTCTTCTCAATGTTCTGAAAACCACGTTCGAAAATGTCCATAAAATCATCTCCATAAATGTTGCGCAATACTGACATGACTTCTAGGAATTCAGGGAATTTTCCATAAATATCACGAATGGGAAGAGAACCCTGAAGTACGCTGTAATCTTCATTATGGTAATTTTCATTCATCTGGATAAGTAATGCTTTGCCTTCTTCTGAAACCGTCACATATGTATTGCGTCGGTCATCTTCTTTTTTGAGAAATACAAAAGTTGGCGCTGTTCCAACTTTTTTGAGAAGTTAAAGGCGGTTGAGACATGCATTACGCCAAACTTCGCGATGTCTGAAATTGTGGCGCCTTCCAAATGGTAGGCGATCCATAAAATATGATGTTCATTAATATTGAGTTCATACGGTTTAATCCATTGTTGCCAATCCTTCTCTACAGCTTTCCATAATGCCTTGGACATTTGGGCTACACGCTGGTTGAAGATCATGGCGTCTTTACGTGAAATATGTTGATCGGCCATCGAGACACCTGCTTTCTTTCAGTCATTTTATTTATTATACCAAAAAAACAACAAATAAAAAAGACGGAATAGTAAAATAAATCAGTTTGAGTGTATATGCCCATAGAATACAACTATTTCTGAGCTGTTTTACTATGGGTACGCACTCAAAGATTAGCAAGTGAACAACTGATGCCTAAATGAAAACGCGTTAGCGGGCACCAATTGATTTTTCAAGATCATCCAATGCGGTTTGAATAGCAGAAATTTCTTTCTCTAATCGCTTCTTATTATGTTCGGTCGAGCGTTTCCAGTCCGCTACAGAAACTTTCATTTCTTCAACAGTCTCTGGTACAAGCTCTTTTGCTTCTTTTGTTAGGTCGGTTACAGAATCTTTCAGATCGGCAACTTGCCCTTTGACGTCTTTCAACTTATCCTTCAATTCAAGTGATGCATTTTTGACGCTGTCACGCAGTTCACTTCCCGCTTTTGGTGTAGAATATAGAACAGTTACCGCAGAAGTGACAGCACCTGCCGCCAGACCAATAAAGAATGTGGACGCTTTCATAATAGAGAACACTCCTTTTGTATAGTTATTATTTTATTAAAGCATGTTAGTACGTAGTTGAGCAAGAAAATGAATGAAATATTATACTGTCGAAAGTTTTATTCTAATGGTTTGGAGAAGTGGACAGAAAAGTAGGTCTCATTTCGGGTGATGAAGAAAAACACTATACTCTTCTGCCTACAACTTCCGCGTGTTATTCTTGCAGATGTCTTGAAATATTCGTAGCCAATTCAGATACTACGTCCATTGGGAACTGCTCTACTTTTGTATCGAATTCTACTTTCAGGCCATCTGATTTATCATAGCGTGGAATTAAATGCATATGGAAATGATAGACTGATTGACCTGCGAAAGATCCGTTGTTTTGTAATAAGTTCATCCCGCACGGTTGAAATTCTTCTTTTAGTGCATTAGCGATTTTTGGCGCCACTTTAAATAGATTCGCAGCTTCATCTTCAGTTAATTCATACACATTTTCACGATGTGTTTTTGGAATTAGGAGTACGTGTCCTTTCGTGACAGGCATAATATCCATAAAGGCGATAACGTGATCATCTTCGTAGATTTTTTCTCCTGGAATCGTTCCTTCTACAATCTTGCAGAAAATACATGAGGTCATTTCTACACATCCTTTCATGTTTGGATGTATTGTAGCATATTTTCAGATAGTTAACGAAGGCGGATAAAGCAATTTTACAATTTCTTTGCTAAAATAATAACAGAAGATAGGGGGAAATATAATGGCAATCCTAGAACTAGAACACGTTACGGGTGGTTATACGCGCAAGCCTGTTTTACATGACCTTTCATTTCAGCTAGAAGAGGGGGAACTGGTCGGATTAATCGGTCTAAATGGCGCAGGAAAAAGTACGACAATTAAACATATTATCGGTGTGATGAATCCGCTTGAAGGAATAATCAAAATTGACGGGGCGACGTTTAGTGATAAAGAACATTACCGCCAATCATTCAGTTATATTCCAGAGACACCGGTATTATACGAAGAACTTACATTACAAGAACATTTGGAACTGACTGCGATGGCATATGGACTGGACAAGCAACAATTTGAAATACGTACCGAACAATTACTAAAAGAGTTCCGTATGGAAAAACGTTTAAAGTGGTTTCCGGCTCACTTTTCTAAAGGTATGCGGCAGAAAGTGATGATCATGTGTGCTTTTTTGGTGGAACCGAAATTATATATTATCGATGAGCCATTCGTCGGATTAGATCCGTTGGCGATTCGCGCTTTGCTTGATCAAATCATTGAACGAAAAAATGCGGGTGCTTCTATTTTGATGTCGACTCACGTATTGGCGACGGCTGAGAAGTATTGTGATCGTATTATTTTATTGCACGAAGGGCGAGTACGTGCGAATGGGACGATGGACGACTTGCGCAAAGCGTTCGGACGACCAGATGCAACACTTGATGACTTATATATTGCAATGACTGAGGAAACTGACTATGAACAACATGCATGAAATCTGGGGACAGCGGTTCTTCCATTACATCAATGAACTACAGAAATATATGCGCTATGTATTCACTGGACATTTGGCTATCGTTTTCATGTTCGCCATTGGAGCCGGGGGCTATGCATATAGTGAGTGGTTGAAAGAAGTGCCTGTTTCGTTCCCTTCTGTCTTCATCGTATCCGTAGTTATTGCGCTCTTGTTAATGAAAGCTGCACCGACCACGTTACTAAAGCCGGCAGATATTGTTTTTTTTCTACCATTAGAAAATCAATTGCCGAGCTATATGAGACGCTCGATCACTTGGTCGTCGTTTTCACAACTTCCTTTGCCATTGATTGCTATGGTCATTGCATTGCCATTGTTGAAGGCAACAGAAGTGGGGACGGGCACTGATTATATACTCATTATGTTGATGATCGTTGCCTTTAAAGGCTTGTTTGTAAGGACTGAATACAACGTCCGTATTGCGAATCATGCTTTCGTTTGGCCGGATCGTGTTCTGCGACTGGTTTTCACATTTCTCACGATTCAATTTGCGCTTACATGGAGTACAGTGACAATCTTTATCGGAATTCTTATCGCCATGCTCTATGCGAAGTTTTGGGAAAAACAAGCTACACATTATCCGTTTCCGTATGAGCAGTTTATTGAATTGGAGCAAAATCGTATGATGCGTTTCTATCGATTTGCGAATTACTTTACGGAAGTTCCGCATCTGGTTGGATCAGTGAGTAAGCGTAGCTGGTTAAAGATGGCTATGAAACGTTCTACGTTCATGCGCAAGGATGTACAAAAGTACTTAATCGTCAGGACATTCATTCGTACAGATGATACATTTTGGTTGTGGGTTAGATTAACGGCGTTGGCTGCATTGGGTGCGTTCTTAATACCGTTACCGATTGTATCGTTCATCTTTGTAGGGGCTTTGGCATTTGCGACTGCTGTTCAGTTAATATTGGCACTTGAAGGTGGCGACGAGTTCACTATGGATCAGCTGTATCCTGAAGAACATGAAAAATCTCAAATCAAAGCAGTCCGTTCATTAGTCCGAAAGTTAATTTGGCTACAAGCAATTATTCTATTACTGGCGGCATTACCGTTGTATGGACTAAGTGTCACACCACTCCTAATCGCGGCTATAGCACTCATTATAGGTGAAGCGACGATTCGATTGACCAAAGAGCAAATGAAAGAAATATGACGATACGCAATAGTGAAGTTGTACTTAAGTCAGTAATTTAATTTTTGTCTCCATGTTGGCTGAATATATGTACCTAGTAAATATTTTTCTAACTACATTAAGATAATTCAAAAGTTCGAATAGTTAGATTAATGGTTGCAATTTGTATTCCATTGCATATATAATTACTAAAAGGTATCAGGGGTGAGAGAGATGAATAATAACAACTCATATGCTGAATTTTTGAAAGCGGTAGGTAGTAATAGCACTTCTCTCCAAGCAGAAAAGCTGCTGAACGAAATCTATTGGGATCTGTTTCTACAACACATTCATTGGGAACAAACACAATCGCGAATCATGCTATTGATTGACGATGCGCTAGATCAAAATGACAAAGAAGCATTCGACCTGTATACACAACAATTACTCGACATGTCACAAGAACATGGATATGAACTTAAAACCAACTAATTTAATTTATTCATAGACACTGCTAGGGAAAAATCCTGGCAGTGTTTTTTATTGTATAGAATGTCCTAGCTGTAAGTTTCTTTCCCAAAGTACAAGGGTACAATAAAGTACATAGAGAGTTGGCTTAAAACGTACGTTCGTTATTTCTTTAGAAAAAACAGTAGTTGTGGTAAAATAGAAGGACAGGTGTTTAAGAAGAGGAGTGGAACCATTTGAACGAAACATTTCAATTGCAAGCACCATATACGCCGCAAGGAGATCAGCCAAAAGCGATCAACAGCCTTGTTAACGGCATAAAAGAAGGTAAGAAACATCAAACATTACTTGGTGCAACGGGAACGGGTAAAACATTTACTGTTTCTAATGTACTGACGGAGATCAATAAACCTACACTGGTCATCGCCCACAATAAAACGTTGGCTGGCCAATTATATAGCGAGTTCAAAGAGTTTTTCCCAGATAATGCAGTAGAATACTTTGTCAGCTTCTATGACTTTTATCAACCGGAAGCGTATGTACCGCAAACCGATACTTTCATTGAAAAAGATTCATCGATCAATGATGAAATCGATAAACTTCGCCACTCCGCAACGAGTGCTTTATTCGAACGAAATGATGTATTAATTGTGGCATCCGTTTCGTGTATTTACGGTCTGGGTTCACCAGAAGAATATAATGACATGGTTTTTTCATTGCGCAAGGGAATGGAAATACCGCGTAATCAACTTTTGCGTACGCTAGTGGACATTCAGTACGAACGCAATGATATTAATTTCACACGTGGGACGTTCCGTGTTAGAGGCGATGTAGTCGAAGTCTTCCCGGTGGCACGTGACGAGCGTTGTATACGTCTCGAGTTTTTCGGAGATGAAATTGAACGAATCCGTGAAGTGGATGCCTTAACGGGTGAAGTCATCGGTGATCGTGATCACGTAGCTATTTTCCCTGGATCTCACTTCGTTACACGCGAAGAAAAGCTATTAAAAGCGATTGAGAATATTGAAATAGAATTGGAAGAACAGCTGAAATATTTACGTGATAACGATAAGTTATTGGAAGCGCAACGCTTGGAACAACGGACGCGCTATGATCTAGAAATGATGCGGGAGATGGGCTTCTGTTCCGGTATTGAGAACTATTCTAGGCATTTGACGTTGCGTGAAGCAGGTGCAACTCCTTATACGTTGCTGGATTATTTCCCTGACGACTTTTTGATTGTCGTAGATGAGAGTCACGTATCGTTGCCACAGATTCGCGGTATGTACAATGGAGACCAAGCGCGTAAAAAGGTATTGGTGGAGCATGGTTTCCGCTTGCCGTCCGCATTGGACAACCGTCCATTAATGTTCGAAGAATTTGAAAAGCATATTCGACAGGCGATGTATATTTCAGCTACTCCAGGCCCTTATGAAATTGAGCATACGGACGTGATGGTAGAACAGATTATACGTCCTACAGGATTACTTGATCCAATCATTGAAGTGCGTCCAATTGAAGGACAAATTGATGACTTATTGGATGAAATACATCTTCGAATCGAGCGAAATGAACGTGTCTTGATTACAACTCTCACGAAAAAAATGTCAGAAGATTTGACGGATTATTTAAAAGATATTGGGATTAAAGTGCAGTATCTCCATTCGGACGTCAAGACATTGGAACGGACAGAAATTATTCGTGAGTTGCGTGTCGGAACGTATGACGTACTGATCGGAATCAACTTGCTGCGTGAAGGCATCGACATCCCAGAAGTTTCATTAGTCACGATTTTGGATGCGGATAAAGAAGGATTCTTGCGTTCGGAACGTGCGTTGATCCAGACAATTGGTCGTGCAGCACGTAACTCAGAAGGACGCGTCATTATGTACGCAGATAAAATAACAGATTCTATGAGGAAAGCTATTGATGAAACGGAACGTCGTCGTGAAATTCAGATAGCTTATAATGAAAAACATGGTATAACGCCAACGACAATTGTCAAACCGATACGTGAATTGATTCGTGCCACTCAAGTGGCTGAAGAAACGGAATCGTATTTGCAAAAGGTGACGAACGGCAAGAAGTTATCGAAAGACGAGAAAGGCTTATTGCTAACCAAATTGGAAAAGGAAATGAAAGATGCAGCAAAAGCTTTGGACTTCGAAAGAGCTGCAGAGTTACGCGATACCGTACTAGAACTGAAAGCAGAAAGGTAGAGTCCGCATGAAAAATAAAGAACTTGTAATACAGGGAGCGAGAGCAAACAACCTGAGGGACATTACCGTGAAGATACCGCGCGATAAACTAGTAGTGCTTACGGGTCTATCGGGGTCTGGAAAATCCTCATTGGCTTTTGATACGATCTACGCGGAAGGACAGCGCCGCTATGTGGAATCATTATCCGCATATGCGCGTCAGTTCCTTGGACAAATGGATAAACCAGACGTGGATTCAATAGAAGGACTGTCGCCCGCTATTTCCATTGATCAAAAGACAACGAGTAAAAATCCGCGATCTACTGTAGGAACAGTGACAGAAATCTATGACTACTTGCGTTTATTATATGCGAGAGTTGGGAAACCACATTGTCCGTACCATGGCATTGAAATTTCTACGCAGACGATTCAACAGATGGTGGATCGTGTAGTTCAGTTGCCTGAGCGTACGCGAATTCAAATTTTGGCTCCTATTATTTCAGAACGTAAAGGGACGCACGCTAAATTATTTGAAGATATCAAAAGACAAGGGTATGTGCGTGTTCGGGTCAACGGTGAAACGATTGATTTAGATGATAATATAGAGCTAGATAAAAATAAAAAACATACGATTGAAATCGTCATCGATCGAATTGTCATGAAGGAAGGCGTTGAAACACGTTTAAGTGACTCATTGGAATCTGCCTTGCGATTAGCCGACGGTAATGTTCTGGTCGATGTAATCGGTGAAGAAGAACTGTTTTTCAGTGAACACCACGCGTGTCCTATTTGTGGATTCTCTATTGGCGAACTGGAGCCGCGCATGTTTTCATTCAACAGTCCATTTGGCGCTTGTCCTGAATGTGACGGACTTGGTATGAAACTCGAAGTCGATCCAGACTTAGTCATCCCAAATAGTGACCTAACGCTAAAAGAACACGCTATTGCACCATGGGAGCCAACGAGTTCACAATATTATCCAGAACTTCTTAAGACGATTGCGAAGCACTACAAAATCCCAATGGATGTACCGGTTAGTGAATTAGCTGACTCGGACATTGAAAAACTGATGTTAGGATCGAAAAAAGAAAAGATTCGCTTCCGCTATACAAATGAATTCGGTAATACCCGCGATAGTGATATTTATTTCGAAGGTGTTTTGCGCAACGTTGAACGTCGTTATCATGAGACATCATCAGACTATATCCGCGAGCAGATGGGTAAATATATGACGGAAAAGTCATGTCCTACTTGTACAGGCTACCGCTTAAAGCCTGAATCACTATCGGTATTAGTGAATGGCCAGCATATCGGGAAAATAACAGAACGCTCGATTGTTGAAACAACAAAATTTTTTGAGGAACTAATTCTTTCTGAGAAAGACACGCAAATCGCAGATATGATCCTAAAAGAAATCCAAGAGCGTTTAGGTTTCTTGGTAAACGTCGGTCTTGACTATCTGAATCTATCTCGTTCAGCGGGAACATTATCTGGCGGAGAGGCACAACGAATTCGTTTAGCTACACAAATCGGATCACGTTTGACGGGTGTTCTATATATACTGGATGAACCTTCCATTGGGCTTCACCAGCGTGATAATGACAGATTGATTGGCACGCTCCAAAGTATGCGAGATATCGGAAATACGTTGATTGTCGTAGAACATGATGAAGACACGATGATGGCTGCAGACTATTTAATTGATATCGGTCCTGGCGCTGGTGTAGCAGGAGGAGAAGTGGTAGCTGCAGGTACTCCCGCGAAAGTCATGAAAAACAAGAAATCGCTGACTGGACAATATTTAAGCGGAAAGAAATTCATTCCACTTCCGATTGAACGAAGAGCACGTGATGAGCGAAGTATTATCGTCAAAGGTGCTTCAGAGAACAACTTGAAGCATATTGATGCAGAATTCCCTCTCGGCCAATTTATCGCAGTCACTGGAGTATCCGGTTCAGGTAAGAGTACGTTGGTCAATGATATTTTGCATAAAACTTTGGCTCAGAAATTGAATCGATCCAAACAACGACCTGGAAAATTCGATAGTATCAGTGGTGTGGAACATTTGGAGAAGATTATCGATATCGATCAATCACCAATCGGTCGTACACCACGGTCCAATCCCGCTACGTATACAGGCGTCTTTGACGATATACGCGATGTTTTTGCAATGACGAATGAAGCGAAAGTTCGTGGCTATAAAAAAGGCCGCTTTAGTTTCAATGTCAAGGGTGGACGGTGTGAAGCATGCCGCGGAGATGGAATCATCAAAATCGAAATGCATTTCCTTCCGGATGTATATGTACCGTGCGAAGTATGTCATGGCAAACGATATAACCGGGAAACACTGGAAGTAAAGTATAAAGGAAAGAATATTGCGGATGTATTGGCGATGACAGTGGAATATGCAGTGGTGTTTTTCGAGAATATCCCGAAAATTCATCGTAAATTGCAGACGATTGTTGATGTAGGTTTAGGTTATGTTCAATTAGGTCAACCTGCAACGACATTGTCGGGTGGGGAAGCCCAACGTGTGAAATTGGCTTCCGAATTGCATAAACGTTCCACAGGTAAATCGTTTTATATTTTGGACGAGCCGACAACAGGTTTGCATGTACATGACATTGCTAAGTTACTTGAAGTTCTTCAACGTCTAGTTGATGGGGGGAACACAGTTCTCGTTATTGAACATAACTTAGATGTCATTAAGACAGTCGATTATATAATTGATATCGGTCCGGAAGGCGGAGACAAAGGCGGAGAAATTGTGGCAACGGGGACACCCGAAGCGATAGCAGAAGTCAAAGAGTCCTACACAGGTAAATATTTGAAGACCATCTTAGAAAGAGATCGAAATCGGATGAAAGAACAAATAAAAAAAGTAGTAAAGAAATAGAAAATGAAACTTTTGTTCCGCAGAACCGTATAAATAGATAGCTACTGAAAAGATTGGTCAAAACGAGGAGGAATCAGGAAATGCAAAATGAACGCATACGAATACTAACGATGCTTGAAGAAGGTAAAATCACAGCAGATGAAGCATTGAAGTTACTGGAAGCCATGGGTAAAGAATCTGAAAAAGCAACAGCAGAAGAGAGCTCATCAGCTGATGCTTTCTTCGAAGATATCCGCAAAGAATTCGTCACGGCAGGTGACCGTTTCATGCGATTTATGGATACGGCAGTACACCGCGTGAAAGAATTCGATTTCGAAGCACCATTCAGCAAATCTGTCTCCTTTACACATACTGAAAGTAAATCGGTAGAAGATGTTGAAGAAATCATCATCCATATCGATCATGGTACTGTAGAAGTTCATCCTTCAGACAATGATGAGATCATGGCGAAGTTCTCTGTAAAGCATTTTAATCATGATTCTGAAGAAGGTGCACTTAGCCAGTTCCTTGAAAAGTTATTGTTCGTAAAAGACGGTAATAAGTTGCGCATCGGAAGCGACTTGAAGATGTTACAAGTAAATGTCGATCTATACGTACCGACTTCAACACCGTATAGTAAACTCTCTGTACGTTTGTTGAACGGTGGATGTTCAGTAGAAGGCGTGGATTTTAAAGATCTACGTATTAGAACGGCAAATGGCAAAATTGAATGTGCAGATATCAAATTCGATGAAGCAGAGCTAGAAACCGCAAACGGTCTGGTACGTTTGTTAAAAGTTACTGGCGAAAAGCTAGAAGCCGAAACATTAAATGGTCGAGTTTATGTAGATGGCGCGGTAAATGATGTAGATGCAAAATCTCTAAACGGAAACGTGACATTGACGACGTCATCTGCTGATGCAAGAAGATTAGAAGCCAAGTCTATCAGCGGTACGGTTGAAATTTACTTCCCATCCTCTGTAGGTCTAAAGGGAGAGATTTCATCCAACATGGGTAAGCTAGACTTACAGTTGAAGGACGTATCACGTGTGGAAGAACAGGAACAATTCTTGCACCGTACGATCCGCTTCAGCAAGAATGTTGAGGATGCAATGAAAGAACCGTTGCACGTTACTGGTGAGTCCAAGACGGGAACTGTCATGGTTCGCTATAACACGGTCGATATGGATTGATAGCTTAATGAAACACCTGCATTGCCATTTTTGGCGGTGCAGGTGTTTTTGTGTGTTTGGTTTGCATGTAAAGTGGATAATAGCTCGTGCGCTCATTATATTGGTCTAAGCGCTCTTTGTTCTTGCGTAAGCGCTCTATGAAGACAACTACCCGCTCAATCCTGTTCTGTACTCGCTCATACTTACGCGATATCCGCTCTATCATACCCCATATCCGCTCATTGCCCCTCGTCGAGAAGACAATCGCTCGTGCGCTCATTATATTGGTCTAAGTGCTCATTGTTCTTGCGTAAGCGCTCTATGAAGACAGCTACCCGCTCAATCCTGTTCCGTACCCGCTCATACTTACGCGATATCCGCTCTATCGTACCCCGTATCCGCTCATTGCCCCCTCATCACCCTCCCCCCCTCACCCCCCACAATTCATCTCCCATACTCCCAACACAACACCCCAAAAGCTATAGCTCGTGCGCATTGGAGTTGATACGTTTTACTTTGCAATAGAGTAGCCTCTGTCTGGTTCGACATGAAACCACACTCTACTAAAATCGCCGGCATATTTGTGTCACGCAAGACCGCGAAATCTGCTTTCTTCACGCCGCGGTCGGGACGCTGGCAAGCAGATATTAAAGCTTTTTGCACTGCAGAGGCAAGCACTGCGGAACTTTTGCTTGCTTGCGGATAAATATACGTTTCAATCCCTTGTGCCGTATTCCAACCATTGCCGAAAGCATTTGCGTGAATCGAGACAAACGCATCCGCTCTCATACGGTTAGCTGAAGCCGTTCGTTCGCCTAGTGGTACGTCGCGTGTAGACGCATGTGTATATTTTACTGTTATGCCCTCTTTCGTTAAAAACTCTCCGACAAGTACAGCTACAGCTGCATTAAAATCGTATTCACGTAGTTTTCCATCAGGCGTTCTTTTGCCGGGTGTATCTGGTCCGTGACCCGCATCAAGAATGATTAGTGTCAATTCTGTCCACTCTCCTTTATCCTCTATATAGAGAAGACTTTTGAAAAGGATACAAAAAGAGAATGTAGATCAAGAAGTAATCCATTTCTTTTCAATTCCTTCATGGTAAAATAGGTTTGAATGATGTGTATATAAGCGCAAGAAACGATGATTCGGCAAAAGACTGCCGGTATACGTACATCGTAGCAGAAAGTGAGGAACTTCATGGGTGAATTAACAGTAGAAGATATTATGAACCGATTTGGATTGGAATTGATCGCTGGACACGCGGGCATTCATAAGCAGATCCTAATGAGTGATATTTCACGGCCGGGGCTTGAGATGGCTGGCTATTTTGATTATTATCCTGCCGAACGTGTGCAGTTGATCGGGCGTAAGGAGATGTCCTTCCTTGAAACATTGTCTGCCATTACGCGAAGAAAGCGTTTAGAGCGACTTTGTTCGGGTGATACGCCGGCATTCATTATTGCTCATGGCGAAGAAGGTCCAAAAGAATTGAGCCAATTAGCAGAAGAGAAAAACATTCCTGTTCTCCGGACGGATTATAAGACTACACAGTTTTCCGGAATGCTGACGAATTACTTGGTCGGACAACTCGCTCCGATGACGACGGTTCATGGTGTGCTAGTCGATGTGTATGGTGTAGGTGTTTTAATAACAGGAGGTAGTGGAGTAGGAAAAAGTGAAACGGCGTTAGAGCTTATTAAAAAAGGGCATAGACTAGTAGCGGATGACTCTGTTGAGATTCGTCAAGTATCCGATAACATCTTAATCGGAACGTCACCGAAACTGTTGAAGCATATGCTAGAAATTCGCGGTGTCGGTATTATCGATTTGATGACGTTGTTTGGTGCGAGTTCCGTGAAAGACGATAAGCGTGTACTGTTAGCGGTCGACTTAGAGATTTGGGACGATAATAAGCATTATGATCGTCTTGGTATCGATGAAGAGAAGGTAGAAATACTGGATTCGCAAATTACGAAACTATCCGTTCCCGTTAGACCAGGGCGGAATATCGCGGTTATTATTGAAGTAGCGGCGATGGATTATCGAATGAAACGTCTTGGAATTAATGCGGCAGAGGAATTTACCAAGCGTTTGGATCAAGCAATCGCAGACAATGCGGAACTATTAGAAGAAGAGGAGCGCGACTAAGTGAATGTATCTATGCTAGCGATTAACCCAGTCGCGATCAGTATTGGCAGCTTAGAAGTTCGCTGGTACGGTATTTTGATCGCGCTTGGAATTATTTTAGGGTTTATGGTAGTTCAACGAGAAATGCTGAAGCGGGGAATGCACCCTGACTTACTAACGGACATGCTTATTTGGGCGATTCCCATTTCAATTATCAGTGCACGAATTTACTATGTTATTTTCACATGGGATTATTATCGTGATCATCCAGAACAAATCATTCAAATTTGGAATGGTGGAATTGCCATCCACGGTGCGTTGATCGGTGCGGTCATTACAGCAGTGATTTTCTGTAGGAAGCGTGGGGTATCTTTCTGGAAAGTTGCAGATATTACAGCACCTGGTTTATTAATTGGGCAAATTATCGGACGCTGGGGGAACTTCATGAATCAGGAAGCTCATGGTGGACCGGTTTCAGAAGCGTTTAAAGAAAATACGATCATTCCTGACTGGATTATGAATCAAATGACGATTGAGGGTGTAACGTATCATCCGACATTCTTATATGAGTCGTTATGGAATGTGGTCGGACTCATTTTGATTTTAATTATCCGAAGAATGGTGAAGATAAAACGCGGTGAAGTATTCTTGTTTTACATCATCTGGTATTCGATCGGCAGATTCTTCATCGAAGGGATGCGGACGGATAGTCTATATGTCATCGGAAGTTTGCGTGCAGCACAGTTAGTATCTGTAACGGGAATTATCGTAGGTATTATCATCTTGTTGTATCGTAGATATGTAATGAAAGTGAAAGAGAACTATGATGACAAATCAAAATAATATCGCATTATCCAATACGTTGAAAAATGGTTTGCAAGTTGGATTCAAAACGACATGGTCACTCGGTAAGATCATCTTTCCTATTACTTTGCTTGTAACCATTTTGCAGTTTACGCCTATCTTACCTTGGCTTGTGCAATTGGTTGAACCGATTATGCATCTTTTTGGCTTGCGCGGTGAAGCAGCTGTGCCCATCGTGCTTGGCAATGCATTAAACTTATACGCTGGAATTGCCGGTATCATTTCATTAGAATTAACGGTTAAAGAAGTATTCATCATTGCTGTTATGATCAGTTTTGCGCATAATCTGTTCATTGAAACGGCCGTCGCTATAAAAGTAGGCGTCAAACTATGGACAGTACTTGTCGTGCGACTTGGATTGGCTGTGTTGGCTGGAGTGCTGATCAATTTATTCTGGACGGGCGGCAATGAAATCGCGCAATATGGTCTAACGCCGCAAGCGGAAGTTGTACCGGAAGGCTTTGTGCAGATTTTCTTGCTTGGACTTGAAAAGGCAGCATTTGGTGTCTTGCAGCTGGCATTGATCGTCATTCCATTAATGTTGTTTGTGCAGTATGTGAAAGACCGTAATTATTTAGAGCGTTTTTCTACTGGCTTGGCACCGTTCACAAAAATGATTGGTGTGAAACCCAATGCGTCGATGACACTCGTTGCGGGATTATTAATTGGTTTGGCATACGGTGCAGGCGTCATGATTCAGGCAGTGCGAGAAGATGGTGTGTCAAAACGAGATATTACATTAGCCTTTATTTTCTTGATGGCATGTCATGCGGTGATTGAGGATACACTGTTATTTCTGCCACTCGGTATACCGATTTGGCCATTATTGATAATACGGCTTGTGACCGCCATTGTACTGACGATTACAGTGAGTATTTTATGGAAGCAGCCGAGAGAGAAGGGGGAAGCCGTTATTGACTAATCAACCGATTACTACACTACTATTTGATTTTGACGGAACGCTTGCAGATACAAATGAGTTAATACTCTCTTCTTTCGAGTATGTATTGGAAAAACATTTCCCTGGACGTTTCCAACGAGAAGAGATGCTACCGTTTATCGGACCTACATTACATGATACATTTTCTTCGATTGCACCTGATATGACAGACCAATTGGTAGAAGAATACCGTGAATGGAATTTGGCTCATCACGACGATTATGTAACTGAATTCGAAGGTGTGACAGATACGCTTCGTAAATTATATGATCTAGGTTTGAAGATGGCAGTCGTTTCTACAAAGAAGCGCGATATGGTAGAAAGAGGGATCAACCTTCTAGGTATCGCACCTTATTTTGAGACGGTGATTGGACTGGATGATATAACGAATCCTAAACCGGATCCAGAGCCGATTTTACTAGCATTGAGCCGTCTTGATCGGACAGCTGAAGAGTCACTCATGATCGGGGATAACTTCCACGATATACTCGGTGGACAAAATGCAGGAACACGAACTGCGGCAGTTGCATGGGCACTAAAAGGGGAAGAATATTTGCAGACATTCAAACCTGACTTCATGTTGCAACATATGTCCGACATACTTAAAATCACTGCGGGCATTAAGCTATGAGACGCACAGAGCGGCATCCTTCCAAAGGAGATGCAAATTCACTTTGGCATATTTACCGTACGGTCTCGATTTTTAAAGTAGCTAAGAATTTTATCGTCATCCAAATTGCGCGATATACGCCGTTTGTTTCATGGAAAAACGTTCTTTATCGAACGTTCTTGCGGATGAAAGTCGGAAAACATACCGCTTTTGCGCTGATGGTTGTACCGGATGTCATGTTTCCGGAACGAATCTCCGTTGGTGAAAACTCCATAATTGGGTTTAATACGACGATTTTAGCGCATGAATATTTGATAGATGAATACCGTATTGGAGACGTGGATATAGGTAATAATGTACTGATTGGAGCCAATACAACAATTTTACCGGGTGTTAAAATTGGTGATGGTGCCATTGTTTCTGCTGCATCACTCGTCAATAAGGATATTCCGGCAGGTACATTTGCTGGCGGTAATCCAGTGCGTATCATATATACAGCCGAACAAATGGTGGAACGTGCAGCACGTGAAAGCAAATGAATGACGGATCATGTAGTTGTGATATACTAGAGGATACATTGCAGAGGGACGTCAAGTGCGTTCCTCTTACTTTTTCGGAGGAGTTCGATTGAAAAACAACCAACGTTTTATAAAAGATAAAATTATATCATTCCTGCCTGACGGTGATTTTTATCGTAAACGCGCGATGCAAGCTATGCAGCGTGAACAATTTTCGGATGCGGAAAAATATTATAAACGTGCATTGGATTTGAATCCAGATGACGCACTGACACATATGGAATACGGTGTGTTTATAATGGAAGTCGGCCGCTTTGAAGATGCCTATGAACTTCTACAAACAGCTGATGACCTGGATCCAAACAATGAAGAGACGACTTTCTATTTAGCGGAAGTTCATGCACATCTCGGTCTACTGCGTGAAGCGAAGCAGTATGCATTGAAATATGTTGCTATAGCACCAGATGGCGTATTTGTGGAAGAAGCCCATGAAATCTCTGAATTCGCGGATCAAGAAGAAATGTTCGTTGAAGAAGGCGAACAGCTCGATGGGGAAGTCATATTTCGGCAAGAAAAAGCGCGTCGCATGATGGAGCAAGGGGATTTTGAAGACGCCATTGAAGTGCTTGAGGATTTATTAGTGGATTATCCAAAAACGTGGGCGGTTCATAATAATTTGGCTCTTGCGTATTTTTATATTGGTAAAGAGAAACATGCGGAAGATATTCTGTACAATGTCTTACGTGAAGAAAAAGGCAATATCCATGCGCTGTGTAACTTGGCGGTGTTCTTTTATTACAATCGGGATGAAAAGCGTCTGAATAGTATGATGGAGCTGTTGTCGAAGATCAAACCCTATCAATTCGAACAGCGCTATAAATTAGGTGCGACATTTGCGTTGACAGGTCGTTATGAAGAAGCGTACCACTGGCTTCGTAGTCTGCAAAAACGCGGATTTGAAGGAGATGTCGGCTACTACTTCTGGCTAGCTAATGCTGCATATTTTACGGGTCACCGAAAAGTCGCGGAACAGGCAAATGAAGCCTTGTTGAAATTGGACCCTACCAAAGAAGGATTCGAACCTTGGAAGTCATTGGATGAAGAATTGGACATAGATTCTTACGAAGAGGATGTTCCGTTCTTGATCGAAAAGATTTCGAACCCTTATCGCAGTGAGCGAATGTTCGGTTTGTATTTAGTAGGAAAGTCGTCACACTTACAGGAAATCCTTTCACATCCCGGCTATATAGATGTTGAAAAATTGACTGCTGCGGAACAATTGTTTTTAGCACACAGCCTGAACTATTCATTCAAAGTGACTAATCCATTTGAAAAAGCTTTGAAAAAAGCGCTGGCTATTTGTGATCTATTGTATGAAGAGTATAAACCGCTTGATGAGCGAAGTGTACAATTCTTTCAAATGTGGTTCACGCTATGTGAAAATGCGCTTGAACAGAAATATATGTTCAGTAATGTGCAAGCAATTGCTGCTGCTGCAGATTATATGTTCCAATCTTCACATGACGAAAAAGTGACAAAGAAGTCTATAGCTGAAAACTATAGTGTATCCGTTACAACGCTATCCAAGTATATTCAGGAACTGCTTCAATTTCTGCCTTATACAAAAGAATAACTACTTGTAGATGTTGCATTTAAGTTGAAATTCGAGTGTAATTCTCGTACGATTTTATATAGCGATAGTTTTATCTGCCAGTCAGATGAAATCTTTGGTGAAGTGAATGACACCAAAGGGTGCATATTTTGAAGGAGGAAAACTACAATGACGACGGAAGAAAAGGTTTATGATGTAATCATCGTTGGAGCAGGGCCGGCAGGGATGACAGCGGCTGTTTATACATCACGTGGAAATATGTCTACACTGATGTTAGAAAGAGGCGTACCAGGCGGTCAAATGGCCAACACAGAAGAAATAGAGAACTATCCTGGATTTGAAAGTATTTTAGGTCCGGACATCTCGACAAAAATGTTCGATCATGCGAAACGTTTCGGAGCTGAATATGCTTACGGTGACGTAACGAAAATCGAAGACGGCCGCGAATTCAAAACAATTTATGTAGGCGAGAAACAATATAAAGCACGTGCAATCATCTTGGCAACGGGTGCAGAATACCGCAAGATGGGCGTGCCAGGTGAGGAAGAATTGACTGGTCGTGGCGTGAGTTATTGTGCGGTATGTGACGGCGCATTCTTCCGTAATAAAGAGATCGTCGTAATTGGCGGCGGTGACTCTGCAGTAGAAGAAGGTTCATACTTAACACGTTTTGCTAACAAAGTGACAATCATCCACCGTCGCGATACATTGCGTGCGCAAAAAATCGTACAAGAGCGTGCATTCGCAAATGAGAAGATTGATTTCATTTGGAATTCAACAGTTAAGCAAGTGAATGAAAAAGACGGCAAGATCGGTTCTATAACGCTAGTCTCTACTGAAGACGGTTCAGAACGCGAAATGGAAACGGAAGGTATGTTCGTTTATATCGGACTAGATCCTATAACAGAGCCTTTCAAAGATCTTGGCATTTTGGATGAAAACGGCTATATTGAAACGAATGATATTATGGAAACAAAAATTCCAGGTATTTTTGCTGCGGGCGATGTGCGTGAGAAATTATTACGCCAAGTCGTGACGGCTACAGGAGACGGAAGTATTGCAGCTCAAGCAGCTCAGAAGTATATCGAAGAGTTGATGGAAGAAGTAGAAGCAAAGGCGTAAACAGGTGATGAACTTGTAATGTGTCTGTAAACGTTCTGCAATATAAAAAGGGGATAATAGGTAGAAGAAAGACACCCCTTTCATAATATAGCAACTTTGTGGCTATTTACGGTATAAACTTCCGTGAATAGCCGTCTTTTTTTTTCGTTTTCAATGAAAGCATTGTATACTATACATACATACTTGAAAAGTGGGGAACAACATATGCAAAAAATTGCTAACTTGCTCATGGTGAAAGACGGTCAAGTCCTATTACTAAAAAAGCCGAGGCGTGGATGGTATGTGGCGCCGGGAGGAAAAATCGACGAAGGTGAGTCAGTCTATGAAGCAGCTACTCGTGAATTTCTCGAAGAAACCGGTGCGCAGGCGATTGCGCCACATATAAAAGGCATATATACGATGATGATTATGGATGATGAGGGAAAAGAATTATTAGACGAATGGTTACTCTTCACATTTGTCGCACATGATTATTCCGGAGAATTGATGAAGACTACCATTGAAGGTGAACTAGAATGGCATCCGCTAGAAAGTTTGCATACACTACCGATGGCGGAAGGTGATCGCAAGAATTTGCTCTTTGCGGTGAATCAGAAAGGTATGCAGTATGGAACATTCTATTATACAGAGCAATTCCGCTTCTTGCGGGAATCACTTCAACAATCAATGGAAGGTGAATAACATTTATGGATCAACCACAAGTGGTAAATGAATATGAAGTGGTAATTATTACGGGGATGTCAGGTGCAGGCAAGACCGTCGCTATGCAATGCTTTGAAGACATGGGATTCTATTGCATCGACAACTTGCCGCCCGAACTATTTGTAACATTCCTCGATTTGATGATGAAGTCGGATAATCAAATGAGACGTATTGCCGCAGTGATGGATACGCGCGGAGGAAGTTTATTTGATTCTATGATTACCGCACTCGAAGGATTATTCAAGATGGAAGATGTCAAAACAAGTTTGTTATTCCTGGATTCAGATGACGAAGCACTAGTGAAACGTTATAAAGAAACACGTAGATCACATCCGTTATCTGAAGGTGGCGTGTTACTCGAAGGGATTCGAAAAGAACGTCATTTGCTGACTGAAATAAAAGGACTTTCACGTTCTATTATTGATACATCGAAATTAAAGCCCAAGCAATTACGGGAAAAAATCACACGTGAGTTTTCTGAAGCAGGTGAACCGAACTTCACTTTGAACTTTGTATCATTTGGATTCAAGCATGGTATGCCGATTGATGCAGATGTAGTATTTGACGTTCGGTTTTTACCCAATCCGTTTTATCTGGAAGAATTGCGCCCGTTGACAGGTTTGAATCATGAAGTATCGGATTACGTATTGAAATGGGCGGATACGAAAGAATTAATTGAAAAACTAACGGACTTATTCAAATTCTTAATTCCACAATATAAACAAGAGGGAAAAGGTCAGGCAGTTATAGCGTTCGGGTGTACAGGTGGGCAACATCGTTCTGTTACACTGGCTGAGTACTTTACAGGCGTTTTTAAAGGCGATTATCCAACACATGTATCGCATCGGGATGTTGAAAAAAGAAAGGGTTGACATGAATATGCAATCCACTACGATGAAAAGTGTTGTTGTATTTGGAGGCGGCACAGGGTTATCTAATATCCTTCGAGGGTTAAAACGGTATCCGATCGAATTGACAGCTATTGTGACGGTGGCGGATGATGGAGGAAGTTCAGGTCGTTTATTCGATCAGTATAACGTCCCGCCGCCTGGAGATATAAGACAGGTTATGGCAGCGCTTTCAGATGTTGAGCCAATGATCGAGAAGATGTTTCAGCATCGATTTGAAGGATCTGATGGATTGAAGGGACATTCTCTTGGGAATTTGATGCTTACGGCCTTAACAACTATTACAGGCGATTTCGCTCGTGCAGTCGAGCAGATGGGCGTTGTTCTGAATATTAAAGGAACAGTATTACCGGCAGCAAATCAGCGAATTACCTTGCATGCCGAGCTTGAAGATGGTTCAATCATTACAGGCGAATCGAAAATTCCTCTCTATGGAAGGAAAATCCGTAACGTTTTCATCACGCCTCAAGATGTAAAACCATTACCGGAAACAGCGGATACGATAAAAAATGCAGATTTAATCGTATTTGGACCGGGAAGCTTGTATACTAGTACTTTGCCAACACTTTTAGTGCAGGATATCCGCGAAGCAATCCTTGAAAGTGCTGCAAAAAAGGTATATGTCGGAAATTTAACTACACAACGTGGCGAAACGTATCGCTATACTGCTTCTGAGCATGTTCAGGCGCTCTATGATCATGCGGGAGAACCATTTCTCGATGCAGTTCTAGTGAATAATGCAGAAGCGTTCAGACGTGTGCATAACCTCAGTGAAAATGAAGAGCCTTGGCTTGTGGAGAATGATTTGGAGATGCTACAAGCACTAGTGCCTGAGGTATTTGTACAAGAGATCGCGACCATTAACGATGGGACGATTATGCATAAAACGATGGAAGTGTCAGATATGTTGATGCGTTATATAGAGAGAACGTAGAAGGCGGATAGATATGAAAATCGCCGAAGAGGGGGAATATCATGTCTTTTGCATCTAAAACGAAAAAAGAACTGACGCAGATTGAGACGGATGATTGCTGTACGAAAGCAGAAATTGCGGCATTCATACGGATGAATGGTGTTATGTCTTTTTCAAATAAACAACTTAGTCTTGATGTTCAAACGGAAAATGCCTCTATTGCGCGTCGTCTGTATTCAAATGTGAAGGCGTTATATCCATATAAAGTGGAATTGCTTGTACGCAAAAAAATGCGTTTAAAGAAAAATAATGTCTATATTTGCCGGATTCGTGATGGAGCCAAGCACTTGTTGGAGGAACTATCCATCATGACGCATGACTTCCAAATGATTAATACGATCGATCCACAGCTCATTGAAAAAGACTGCTGTGCACGCGCATACTTACGGGGAGCTTTCCTGGCAGGAGGTTCCGTTAATAACCCGGAGACGTCTTCTTATCACTTGGAAGTCTTCTCGAGCTATCAAGAACATAGTCAATCACTTGTTGAGTTGATGAACCATTTTCATTTGAACGCAAAATCTATTGAACGTAAAAAAGGATTTATCGCGTATCTAAAAGAAGCAGAAAAAATATCCGATTTCTTAGGCATCATCGGTGCACATGTATCCCTTATGAAGTTTGAGGATGTGCGGATTATGCGGGATATGCGCAACAGTGTGAATCGGCTAGTGAATTGTGAAACCGCGAATCTGAATAAAACGATCGGTGCGGCACAAAGGCAAGTAGAAAATATTAAGTTGATTGAGCGCACGATTGGGTTAGATCAATTACCGGAACGTCTGCAAGAGATTGCTCAATTACGTGTTACTCATCAAGATGTGACGCTAAAAGAGCTAGGCGAGCTGGTAACGGGTACTCCGGTTAGTAAATCGGGTGTCAATCATCGTTTGCGTAAGATTGAAGAAATCGCAGATCGATTACGGTAAATTATTAGTAGATCCTTCTTAAGAAGAGGAAGAAAAGGAGCACACAATATGGTAGAAAAAACAGTGAAAGTAGGAATTAAACCTGGTTTGCAAGCGAGGCAGGCGGCATTATTTGTACAGGAGGCCAATAAGTATACGGCTGATATTTATTTGAAGAAGGATAATCGTCAGGTGAATGCGAAGAGTATCATGGGGATTATGAGTTTGGCGATTGCGAAGGGGACGGAGATCACGTTGATTACAGACGGGATTGATGAAGATTTGGCTCTTCAGAATTTGGCTGAGATAGTGGAAGATGAGCAGTAAGTTGAATAGGGGTGGCGATGACCTTGTGGGGTTTCGTCATCTTTTTTTGTTTTTGGCTTAGTGAGGGAAGCCGTTGATCTGCGTTTTAGGCGGACGCTTTCCTGCGGGCATGGCTTGAGCCTCCTCGTCACTGCGTTCCTGCGGGGTCTCAAGGCTCATGCTTTTCCCGCGGGAGTCGCCGCCTAAAACACAGATCACCTAGTTTACGTTTCTTTCTGGAGTTAGAAAGCCGGTACATTTGTTTGGTAAAGATTAATCCTAAACCCAAATCCATATAAGAATACAAAATAAAAAGGTTGTCACGGAAGGCCATTTGGCTTTCCGGACAACCTATGGTTATTATTTCTTTTCGATTTCGTTGCGTTCTAGAACGTGGTCGATTAGGCCGTATTCTTTAGCGCGTTCGGCAGTCATGAAGTTATCGCGGTCTGTATCTTTTGCGATGACGTCGATTGGCTGACCTGTGCGATCTGAAAGGATTTGGTTTAGTTTTTCACGTAGGTGCAAGATGCGTTTTGCAGCAATTTCGATCTCAGTTGCCTGACCTTGTGCGCCACCTAGTGGTTGATGGATCATTACTTCTGCGTTTGGCAAAGCGTAACGTTTACCTTCTGTACCAGCTGTTAGCAAAAATGCACCCATAGATGCTGCCATCCCTACACAGATTGTGCGGATGTCTGGTTTGATATATTGCATTGTATCGTAGATTGCCATACCTGCTGTGATACTTCCACCTGGGCTGTTAATGTAAATGGAGATATCTTTTTCTGGATCTTCAGCTTCCAAGAATAGCAATTGTGCAACGATAGAGTTTGCCACGTTGTCGTCACTGCCGCTCCCGAGCATGATAATACGATCTTTCAATAGACGAGAGTAGATGTCGTACGCTCGCTCACCACGGTTTGTTTGTTCAATAACTGTAGGAATTAGATTCAATTAGACTTCCTCCTTTAATCACTTCATAATATTCGTTCCGTTGAAATCATTTCGTATTTCAACTATAACTGTATTTTACCTATTAAGGTCAACAAAGGTCAAATCATTTGCCTTAAAAATACACATTGCTTTTCATTATATTCTACGATATAATGGAAGATGTCTCTTACAGAAGAAAAGCTTTTTTCTGTAGTCGAGTAAATTATAGTTAAAGCTTGATACTACACGTTTAGTCCTCGTGGTGCAATGGATAGCACGCAAGCCTCCGAAGCTTGAAATGTGGGTTCGACTCCCGCCGAGGGCATCATAGTGAAGCGTTTGAACAGTTCGCATTTTGCGATCATGTTCAAACGCTTTTTTATGTTCGGATTTCTATTGCTCACGACTTTCTATTCTACATTTTCCCCGCATAGACCTTCTTTTAAACTTCATTGTTAAATATCTCTTGGCAGTCTTTAGTCTCGTATGGGTATTCCACAGTCAGAAAATGTTCTTTCTCTTGCGTAAAATGAGGGGAGACAAACAGGCTTTCTTTGTCTAACTGACAATCATTTTAAGAAACCGAAAGCCACCACCATAACCCCGTCAGCGTAATGAGAAGTGTAGGCACGGTCAATACAACACCTACTTTAAAATAATATCCCCATGAAATGCGCACACCTTTTAACGATAGCACATGCAACCAAAGCAACGTCGCAAGCGATCCGATCGGTGTCATCTTCGGACCTAAATCAGACCCGATCACATTCGCATAAATCAAAGCTTCCCGAACATTAGGCGGAACCGAGGCATCCTGGATCGCTAACGCATCAATCATCACAGTCGGCATATTATTCATGATCGACGACAGGATGGCTGCGATAAAGCCCATGCTAATCGTTGCAACATACAAGCCATGACTTGATGTCCACTCGATCAAGCCTGTCAATATAGACGTTAATCCTGCATTGCGCAACCCATAGACGACTACGTACATCCCGATGGAAAAGAATACGATAGCCCATGGTGCTCCTTTGATGACCGTTTTAGTCTGCACCGCTTCGCTCGTCCTCGCGATCAGCAAGAATACGATCGCAATGGAACCCGCGATGAAGGAGACGGGTAAACCTAGTGATTCGCTTATGAAGTAACCGAACAGTAATACGCCGAGTACTACCCAGGAAATGCGGAACATTTTATGGTCCCGTATCGCGCTGGCGGGTGTTCGCAACAACTTTTCATCAAAACGTTTCGGTATAGATTTACGGAAATACATATACAATACGAGAATACTTGCGCCGAGACTGAAGAAGTTCGGGACAATCATCCGGCTTGCGTATTCAGCGAAACCGATACCGAAGAAATCGGCAGAGACGATGTTCACGAGATTACTAACGACAAGTGGCAGAGAAGTAGTATCCGCAATGAATCCCGACGCCATGACAAAGGGTAAGATCATCTTTTCTTTGAAATCAAGTGCACGCACCATTGCGAGGACAACGGGAGTGAGTATTAATGCGGCCCCATCATTAGCAAAGAAAGCCGACACACCGGCGCCAAGTAGGATGACTAGTAAAAACATTCGCACGCCGCTTCCTTTTGCAAAGCGCGCCATATGTAATGCAGACCACTCGAAAAATCCAATTTCATCGAGGATCAATGAAATGATAATCAGCGCGACGAATGTCAATGTAGCATTCCATACGATAGATGTTACGTCGATGACATCAGTAAAACTAACAACGCCCGCAAGTAGAGCGAGAACTGCCCCAGCGATGGCAGACCAGCCGATCGATAGGTTGCGTGGCTGCCAAATAACAAAGACTAGTGTGAGGAGAAATATAAGAGAAGCTAGTATTATTTGCATGGGTTCTCCTCCTTGCTACATTCAATAGTAGGAACCGGTAATAGTTTCAATAATTCCAGTAATAACAAGTAGCGGGGATGGGAGCTATTAAGTGACCAATATACCCAGCGTCCGCGTCGTTCATTCAGTACGATTTCATCACTTTTTAGTCTGTGCATATGCTGACTAATTGCAGGTTGTGATACATCTAGTAGAGTATTTAAATCACAAATGCATAAAGGCTTTTGCTCCAATGCTTTCAACAATTGTAATCGGGATTGATCCCCAATTGTTTTTAAGTAACGTTCCATTTGCTCAGGGTTCATAAAATTCTCCTTTATTTTTAGTATCTATATCATATAAGTCCAGACTTATATATTCAATACATGTAGACAAACAAAAAAGAAACCACAGGGGAGTGTGGCTTCCTTTTTGTCTCAAGTTGGTTGACCGAGAGGATTATCGTTCTTTGCTTAACTCATCATGGATGAGATTCATATTGTAGTTCAAGTATTTTATATACGTATCGATCGCGTCACCAGGGTTACCAATTTCATCAGAGTAGATAGGCTTTTCAGCAATTGGAACACCGGTCTCTGCGGAAACAGTTTCCATTGGGCGAGTATCTACATTAGATTCTACGAATAAAACAGGAACTTTGTGTTCTTGGATATAGTGAATGAGTTCTTTGATTTGTTTTGGGGAACCATTCTCTTCGGTATCGATTTCCCAGATAAACGCTTCTTTCAAACCATAGTGGTCATTCAAGTATTGGAATGCACGTTCACTTGTGACGAGCACACGGTTTTCTTCAGGTATCGTTGATATGCGTTCTGCGAATTCATCGTCTAATTCTTGTAGACGTTGTACGTACTCGTCACCTTGTTGTTTAATCTTTTCACTCTCTGTCGGGTGTCTTTCGATCAATGCATCGCGCATAGCTTCTGCCATCTTCACACCAACAGCTGGATCGATAAACGCGTGTGGGTTGATTTCCTCATCACTGCCGTCTTCTCCACCGATATACTTTGGTTCTACTTCTTCAGTCAAGCTATATATGTTTTCATCTTTCTGACCAACCGAATCCATCATTTTGAAGAACCAGCCTTTTTCTCCGCCTTCAAGGTTTAAACCGTTGTAGAATAATACATCTGCATCGGTTGCGGCTTTAATATCATTTGGCAAAGGCTCATATTCATGAGGGTCCGTTCCAGTTGGTACTAAGTTATATACATCCACATAGTCCCCACCGATTTCGCGTGCCATATCCGCAATGATGGTAAATGATGTAACGACTTTTAGCTTGTCGCCTGTTTCCGCCGTTTTATCATCATCCTCTGTCTTCTTACCTTCATCATTACCACATGCTGCTAACATCAATACAGCGAGCAATGATAGTGTAAGCCATTTTGCTATGTTCTTCATATACTACATTCTACTCCTTTACGAATACTAAATTTTTATTTTTGTCGAGGTGGTTAAACGTTTAATTGGTTGCCCCTGTAATCGATTTACGTTTGAACTTTTTACGGAACATCCCCACAATAACACCTTGCTTAGGTGAGAATAAAAATGCCAAGACGAAAATGGCTGTTGCTGCCAAGGCGATCACGGGTCCCGAAGGCATATTGTACAAGAAACTGAAATACAGTCCAGTGATGGAAGACACAGCACCGAAAAATGCTGCCAGTGCGACCATGACCGATAGTCGATTCGTTAACAGATACGCTGTCGAAGCGGGTGTAATCAATAAAGATACAACAAGAATCACACCGACAGTCTGTAGTGAAGCGACTGTCACCAATGTCAGTAAAAACATAATCGTGTAGTGAATCAAACGTGTTTTCAAACCGTATGCCGCAGCCATCGTCTCATCGAAACTGGAAACGAGTAGTTCTTTAAAGAACAAAACGACTACTAAAATCACAATGGCACCGATGATCAATGTCAGCCACATATCGGAACTGCGCACAGACAACACGTTACCGAATAAAATCTGCGTCAAATCTGTCGCACTTTTCGCTTGTGTGATTAAAATAATACCGAGAGCGAAAAACGCTGAAAAGACAATGCCGATAGAGGAGTCATTTTTGATTCGACTATTTTGAGATATGGCACCGATACTGAATGCTGTAAGAACACCCGTAAACACTGCCCCATAGAAATAACTAATTCCAAGCATATAAGAAATGGCAACACCTGGTAGAACCGCGTGGGAAATCGCATCGCCCATCAAAGCCATACCCCGAAGGACAATGAAACTTCCAATCACTCCACAAATGATGCCGACCATGATCGACGTAATCAATGCTTTCTGTAAGAAGTTGTACGTCATTAAGTCTTGAATGAATTCCATTACATAGAAACCTCCAAGCCGTCGATCATAAATTCACGGTTATATGCTTTTGCCATATTGCTTGACTGGAATACTTTATTCGTGGGACCTGCATCGATTAACTCTTTATTAATAAGGATAAGCCCGTCAAAATATTTTTTCACTTTTGATAAGTCATGGTGAACAACGAAAATCACTTTGCCAGTAGCTTGCATTTCACGCAATATCCCAATAATGATTTCTTCACTAGATACGTCAATTCCTACAAATGGCTCATCAAGGAAGAAGTAATCCGCCTTTTGCGCTAATGCACGTGCGAGGAATACTCGCTGCTGCTGGCCGCCTGATAACTCACCGATTTGGCGATTTGCAAAGCTTTCCATTCCTACTTGCTTTAAACACTCCATTGCCCATTCTTTATCTGCTTTACGCGGACGTCTTAGCAAGCCAATTTTCGGATAGGTTCCAAGCAAAACCGTATCTTTTACGATGATAGGGAAGTTCCAGTCGATATTGGAACGTTGCGGAACATAAGCAATTTGCTTACGCATGGAATCCACCGTCTTGCTACCGATTTTTACATCTCCATGATCTTTATGGATTAAGCCAAGCATCGCTTTCATTAATGTAGATTTACCCGCACCATTGGGCCCGAGAACACCAATCAAACTACCAGCCCCAAATGAAAAAGAAACATCTTTTACCACTTCATGGCCGTCATACGAAACCGTTATATTATTGACTGATATCGGATCTATCATCTAGTTTCCTCCTCTTTTCTTTCCCTAGTGCAACTTTCAGATAAAAGGAATACAACTTTTATTTTAGTCAAGAAGCAGTATAGTTTTTTATAAGTAATAATATAAAACAATAGTTTCCCTTACGCAACTCTAATGCATGATTGGTACTATATTGTTTCCTTCGTGCAACTTTTATCAGTATAGCGTACTCAAAATTATCTGTAAAGTAGTTCTTGAAAAAATCCTGTAAATTTTATCTACGAGCACCTGTAATTGAATAAATGCATCATATTGTATGTAGTTTATGCTTATACATAGGAAGTAAATGGGGGATAGACCCAACCATTCACTTTTAAAATATTGCTTCAGGAAGTTTGGCGAGTGAAAGAAGTAGGGTAAGTACATACTAATGAAATGATGAGAGGAGTAGTGATGTATGAAGAAATTAGCTGGCCCGCTTATAGCCATTATAGTGTTAGTAATCATCGCAGCGATTATGATCGTTCCTTCCTACAACAAGTTAGTGAACTTGGATGAAGACGTCAACCAGTCGTATGCACAGATTGAAACGCAATTACAACGTAGAGTAGATTTAATCCCGAACTTAGTCAATACGGTGAAAGGATACGCCTCACATGAAAAAGAGGTGCTTGAAAACATTGCGAACGCACGGAGTAAAATGGCGGGTGCACAAGGTCCTGAAGAACAAGCAGCAGCAGATTCAGAACTATCGAGCGCATTAAGTCGTTTATTAGTAGTGGTAGAAAATTATCCGGATTTAAAAGCAAACCAAAACTTCCAACAGCTAATGGATGAATTAGCTGGGACAGAAAATCGTATCGCAGTTGCACGTAAAGATTATAACGATGTCGTATCTGTCTTCAATAGAACCGTTAAACGATTCCCTGGTAAAATCGTAGCTTCGATCTTTGGATTCGATGAAAAAGAATACTTCAAAGCGGTCGAAGGGGCGCAACAACCGCCATCAGTCGATTTTGGGGATGACGTGAAGTGATGCACCGCGTCTGCATGTTCTTCGTAGCGCTACTAGTAGCCCTAACTGGTACGACGACCGTTCATGCGATTACAGATGTGGTAGTGGATGATGCAGATATTTTAACACCCGCTCAAGAAGCGGAAATAGAAGAGTATGGCATGCGCTTGCAAGCGGCCACGAAAGCAGAACTTGCTGTTCGTACAGTGTATTCCCTCGAAGGCGAGCCCGTTGAGGAGTATGCACTGCGCTTGCTTCGTGAATTGCAATTAGGCGATAAAGAAATGAATAATGGTGCATTGCTTGTCGTTTCCACAGAAAAAAATGAAGCGGCAGGTATTGAACGTAAGTTCTATTTAACAACTGGCTACGGTTTGGAAGGAGCACTTCCTGACGGCAAAGTAGGACGTTATATCGATGAACTCGCGATGCCATATTTAAGGCAAGAACAACCAGACCTCGCGATTATGGAAGCGTACAAAGCATTCTATAATGAAATAGCCGCGGAATACGGACTCGAAGGCGATGAGTTGCCAGTCGTATACCCCGAACAAGGTGAAGAAGACGTCGGCATTCCATCGTTTGTTATTGTGATCATCGTTCTCTACATTATCTTCCGCGTCTTTTTCGGCGGCGGAGGAAGAGGCGGTGGAGGCGGTCCACGTGGTCGATCTAGCGTCGGACCGATATTCTTCCCTGGTTCCGGCGGTGGCGGCTTCGGAGGTGGAAGTAGCGGCGGCGGAGGCTTTGGTGGCTTCGGCGGCGGTGGTTCCGGTGGTGGTGGCGGAGCAGGACGAAGTTGGTAATAGCTTGTTTCGCAGAAAGTGACGATGACTCGATTGGTGAGTTATCGTCACTTTTTTTGTGGTGTAATGGAGTTACGCATCGGCTCTATGCCCGCGGCACGATTTAGTCTTTGGCATTAGCAGCTTCCGCTCAATGAATCATGCTATCCGCTCTATATGCCTCGGCAAGTGCTCTATGCGTAGCGTTATCCGCTCTATCACGATCCGCAACCGCTCATAGTTCCACGTTGCCCGCTCTATGTAGCCTCGCATCTGCTCTATGCCCGCGGCGCTACACCTGGTATCCCGGTATTCTATCGCCGCGCCATCTAGTCTTTGGCATTAGCGGCTTCCGCTCAATGAATCCCGCAATCCGCTCTATATGCCGCGGTAAGCGCTCTATGCGTAGCGTTATCCGCTCAATCGCGATCCGCAACCGCTCATAGTTCCACGTTGCCCGCTCTATGTAGCCTCGCATCCGCTCTATGCCCGCGGCGCTACACCTGGTATCCCGGTATTCTATCGCCGCGCCATCTAGTCTTTGGCATTAGAGGCTTCCGCTCAATGAATCCCGCAATCCGCTCTATATGCCGCGGTAAGCGCTCTATGCGTAGCGTTATCCGCTCTATCACGATCCGCAACCGCTCATAGTTCCACGTTGTCCGCTCTATGTAGCTTCGCATCCGCTCTATGCCCGCGGCGCTACACCTGGTATCCCGGTATTCTATCGCCGCGCCATCTAGTTTTTGGCATTAGCGGCTTCCGCTCAATGAATCCCGCAATCCGCTCTATATGTCGCGGTAAGCGCTCTATGTTTAGCGTTATCCGCTCAATCGCGATCCGCAACGGCTCATAGTTCCACGTTGCCCGCTCTATGTAGCCTCGCATCCGCTCTATGCCCGCGGCGCTACACCTAATATCCCGGTATTCTATCGCTGCGCCATCTAGTCTTTGGCATTAGCGGCTTCCGCTCAATGAATCCCGCCATCCGCTCTATATGCCGCGGCAAGCGCTCTATGCGTAGCGTTATCCGCTCAATCGCGATCCACAACGGCTCATAGTTCCACGCAATCCGCTCAATCCAACCCCATAACCGCTCATAACCCACCCAACCCCAACCCCCTAAAAAATCAAATCCCTAGAAAAATAACCAATTCCATGTAATCATAAATAAAAACGAGGTGACCTACATATGAAAATTCAATTCTACACGAAACCTAATTGTGGACTGTGCGGAGAAGCGGAACGAATGCTTCGCTTGGTCGCGGAAGATTATCCACTCGAGTGGCAGACGTTCAATATAGAAGAAGATGACGACATCCATGAAAAATATATGCTAATGATCCCTGTCATCGAACACGAAGGACAGGTGTTGGCATTTGGAAATATCGGCTATATCGATCTTTTGGAATTAATCGAACAATGAAAACGCTTTCTCGTTGTGTTTCATTTCTGAGTATGCTATACTTCACGTATAGTATTTTTTTACCCTAGGTGGGACAATATTAATTATACGGGATCAAATATAACCCACTTGAAAAGAGGGATGTAAGTGAACTTATCATTTTATGAAGCACAACTCGCACTTATACCTGAACTTCCACTGTTGATCGAGCAACGTTATCATATGTTGAAACTAATCAAAGCGTCGGGGCCTGTTGGCAGACGCACGCTTAGTTCTATGTCTGGTTATTCCGAAAGGGAAACACGGACGATGCTCGATTTATTGAAAGAACAAGAACTGGTGCATATTGCGAAAGAAGGCGTGTCGACTACGGAAAAAGGTATAGAAGTGCTCTTTGCATTGCATGATACGATGGAGGAAAGATCGGGAAGACGACAACTTGCGAATGAGTTGGCGGAGCGCCTCGGCATTCTACAAGTACATGTAGTGGAAGGGGATTCCGATGATTCACCTTTGACGAAAAAGTTGCTCGGTATGCAAGCGGCGAAGCAATTTCGCTCCCGCATTAAGGGAAAGGAAATTGTCGCAGTAACTGGCGGTAGTACAGTAGCCGCGATTCCATCGTTTATGCAGCAAGATGAGTTGCCTGATGTGCAATTTATCGCAGCAAGAGGTGGCGTGGGGGAAGAAATTGGGCTGCAGGCGAATATGATCGCTGCTTCATTTGCAGAAACATGTCATGCAACATACAAAGCGTTTTATTATCCAGATACTTTGAGTGAAGAAGCACATGCGGTGTTCCAGCATGAGCCCGCCGCGAAAGAGATGTTGGCGTTATATAGTCGCACCGACTGCGTGATCCATGGTGTCGGGAATGCGACGAAAATGGCTGTATTGCGAAACTCTCCTGACGAAGAACAGCAGATTCTACAAGATCGGCAAGCAAAAGGAGAAGCATTCGGCTTTTATTTTAATCAACAAGGTGAAATTGTCCATCGTATCCGTACAGTTGGGATTCAGATGGAGCAATTGCAAGACGTTCCGCTCGTGCTCACAGTAGCCGGTGGGGCGAGTAAAGCGGAAGCACTGCTGTCGTATTTAGCAAGTGCACCGTCCCAGACTATTTTAGTGACAGACGAAGGCGCAGCGGAGAATATGCTGTCGTTAATGTGAAACGCAGATACAATGCCTAGAAGGCGAAAAGGTTACAACTATCTTAACGGAGGCGATTTAGTATGACAGTGAAAATAGCGATTAATGGATTTGGACGAATTGGACGATTGGTACTACGTGAAGCATTCGCAACAGAAGATGTAGAAGTAGTGGCGATCAATGATTTGACAGACGCAGCGATGTTGGCTCATTTATTGAAATATGATTCCGTGCACGGCATTTTCGATGCAGACGTGCAATCAGATGAATCTTCAATTCGTGTAAATGACAAAAAGATCAACGTGTTTGCAGAAAAAGATCCTGCGAACCTACCTTGGAAAGACCTTGGCGTAGATATCGTGATCGATTGTACAGGTGTCTTCCGTTCGAAAGAAGGATTGCAAAAACACCTCGATGCAGGCGCGAAGAAAGTGATCTTGTCTGCTCCAGCGCAAGGCGAAATGACTACACTTGTGATGGGTGTCAATGAAGGAACGTACGATCCAGCGAACGACCATATCGTATCGAACGCGTCTTGTACGACGAACTGTTTAGCACCTGTCGTGAAAGTGTTGAACGATTCATTCGGCGTTAAGCGTGGTATGATGACGACTATTCACTCGTATACAAACGACCAGAAAATTCTCGACCTTCCACACTCCGACTACCGACGTGCGCGTGCGGCTGGCGTGTCGATGATTCCAACGACAACGGGTGCAGCTTCTGCTGTAACGAAAGTAATTCCTGAATTGAAAGGGAAATTAGATGGAATGGCAGTACGTGTGCCGACTCCAAATGTTTCCCTTGTAGACTTTGTGACGGAATTAGAAAAAGACGTAACGGTAGAAGACGTCAACGCTGCATTGAAGAAAGCATCTGAAGGCGAGTTAAAAGGACGTCTATTCTTCAGTGACTTGCCGTTAGTTTCTGTTGATTACAATGGAAACACGGCCTCTTCCACAGTAGATGGTTTGTCTACAATGGTCATGGAAGGCAATATGGTAAAAGTCATTTCTTGGTACGATAATGAGTCTGGTTACTCCGCTCGTTGTATCGATCTTGCACGATATATGAACAAACAAGGCCTATAAGACGAGAAAACCATCAATTCTGTTATAAATCGTAGCCATTCCACAAGTAACCGATTATAATGAATAAATATGGGTGAGAGGAACGGAGAAACCCGTTCCTCTTTTTGTATTTATGCCGAGGAGGACTTATTGAATGAACATGAAAAAGACAATCAGAGATATTAAATTGAACGGCCAGCGCGTATTTTGTCGCGTGGATTTCAACGTACCGATGGAAGATGGAAAGGTAACGGATGATACACGTATTAAAGCGGCACTACCCACAATTGAATATATGACAAATGCGGGGGCAAAAGTAATATTAGCTAGTCACCTAGGACGTCCTAAAGGTGAAGTGCAAGAAGATATGCGTTTGACACCTGCAGGCGATAAATTGTCTGAGCTTCTAGGTAAAACAGTGAAGAAACTCGATTCATCAATCGGTGAAGAAGTGGAAAAAGCGATTGCAGAAATGAAAGACGGCGACGTGATTTTGCTTGAAAACGTTCGCTTTAATCCAGGCGAAGAGAAGAATGATGCGGAACTATCCAAGCAATTTGCCGCTCTAGCAGACGTTTTTGTGAATGACGCATTTGGAACAGCGCACCGCGCACATGCTTCCACTGCTGGAATTGCAGAGTACATACCCGGTGTTCTTGGCTTCTTACTCGAGAAAGAATTAGATGTTCTCGGAAAAGCATTGTCTCATCCCGATCGTCCTTTCACGGCAATCATAGGCGGCGCGAAAGTAAAAGACAAAATTGGCGTCATCGATAATTTGTTGGATAAAGTCGATAACTTGTTGATTGGTGGCGGATTGTCGTATACATTCACCCGCGCACAAGGTCACGAAACTGGAGATTCACTAGTAGAAGAAGATAAAGTAGAGTTGGCGAAGTCTTTCATTGAAAAGGCGAAGCAAAAGGCAGTCACTTTATACTTACCGACAGATGCAGTCGTTGCGAATAAGTTTGCTGCTGATGCAGAAACTAAAACGGTTTCAGTCGATGCCATTACAGAAGGCTGGATGGGTCTCGATATCGGACCTGAAACAGCAGAGCGTTACGAGCAAGTCATTAAAGATTCAAGGTTCGTCATTTGGAACGGGCCGATGGGTGTGTTTGAAATGGAAGCATTCGCAAACGGCACGAAAACAGTGGCGGACGCGATGGCTGAAACAGCTGCTTATACAGTAATTGGTGGAGGCGACTCTGCGGCGGCTGTTGAAAAGTTTGAAGTCGCGGAAAAAATGGACCACGTATCTACAGGTGGCGGCGCTTCACTCGAATTCATGGAAGGCAAAGAATTGCCAGGAGTAGCTGTATTACAAGATCGAGAATAAGGAGGAATTCTTTTGCGAAAACGAATCATTGCGGGCAACTGGAAAATGTTTAAATTATCTGGTGAAGCTGCAGAATTTGCGGAACACATGAAAGAACAACTCACGGCGTCAGATCAAGTCGAAGCGGTGATCTGCCCGCCTGCATTGTATCTAAACGACTTACTACAACGTTTTGAAATGACTGCGATCAAAGTAGGCGCTCAAACGATGCATGATACAGATGAAGGGGCATTTACAGGTGAAATCAGCCCAGCTATGCTTGAAGACGTAGGTGTACAGTATGTCATTTTGGGACATTCTGAGCGTCGTCAGTATTTCAATGAAACCGACGAAACGGTGAATAAAAAAGTACTTGCAGCGTTCAATCATCACCTAGTACCGATTGTTTGCGTAGGAGAAACATTGGAACAGCGCGAAGCACTTGAAACGGTTTCGATCGTTTCAGCACAAGTGGAAAAAGCGTTTTTCGGCGTCACAGCGGAACAAGCGAAACAGTCCGTCATTGCGTACGAACCTATCTGGGCGATCGGCACAGGCAAAACTGCAACGGCTGACGATGCCAATGAAGTATGTGCCGCAATCCGTCATAAGATCGAAACACTTTATTCATCAGACGTGGCAGATGCAGTCCGTATTCAATACGGCGGTAGTGTAAAGCCAGAAAATATCGCTGAATTACTTAGTAAAGACAATATTGACGGTGCGTTAGTCGGGGGAGCAAGTCTCGATCCAGCGGCATTCGTAAAATTGGTGGAGGCTGGAACTCATGGCGAATAAACCAGTCGCGTTAATTATCCTGGACGGTTTCGGCTTACGAGACGAAACGTATGGAAACGCGGTAGCACACGCTAACATCCCGAACTTTGATTTGCTGTGGGAAAACTACCCGCACGCAACATTGACGGCGTGTGGAGAAGCAGTAGGGTTACCAGAAGGACAAATGGGGAACTCTGAAGTAGGTCACTTGAACATTGGTGCTGGCCGTATCGTCTATCAAAGCTTAACGCGCATCAATAAATCCATTCGTGAAGGTGAGTTCTTTGCTAACGCGACATTGCTTGAAACGATGGAGCATGTCAAAACGAAAGGCTCTGCACTTCACGTCATGGGGCTACTGTCTGACGGAGGCGTTCACAGTCATTATGAGCATTTATTCGCTTTATTGAAAATGGCCAAAGAACACGGTATAGAACGTGTCTACTTACATGCATTCCTCGACGGTCGTGACGTAGGACCGACGACGGCACTTCCATATATTAAACGTACAGAAGATGTGATGAAAGAAGTCGGTGTCGGCCAGATCGCGACTGTGTCCGGCAGATATTTTGCGATGGACCGCGACAAGCGTTGGGAACGTGTGCAGAAAACGTATGACGCAATGGTATATGGAATCGGACCACATTGTCATTCAGCAGAAGAAGGAATCCGAGCTTCTTATACCGAAGAAATACATGATGAGTTTGTCGAGCCATTTGTCGTTCAACAAGACGGCAAGCCGGTGGCGACGATTGACAATGGAGATGCGGTGATTTTCTTCAATTTCCGTCCAGACCGTGCGATTCAATTGTCACGTGCTATTACGCAACCGGACTTTGATGGTTTCGATCGAGGCGTGAAAAAATTTACGGACTTACATTTTGTCGGCTTTACGCATTATAATGATGATGTAGTAGCGGACATTGTATTCCATAATGTCAATTTAACCAAAACAATCGGTGAAGTGCTTGAAGACCAAGGCAAGCGTCAGTTGCGAATTGCGGAAACGGAAAAGTATCCACATGTGACGTTCTTTATGAGTGGCGGACGCGAAGAAAAGTTTGAAGGGGAAACTCGAATTCTGATCAATTCGCCAAAAGTCGCAACGTACGATTTGAAGCCGGAAATGAGCGCATACGAAGTAACGGATGCGTTAGTGGCCGAAATCGAAGCGGAACGACAAGATGCCATTATCCTAAACTTCGCGAATCCGGATATGGTCGGCCATAGCGGAATGCTAGAGCCAACTGTAAAAGCGATTGAAACGGTCGATGCGTGTTTAGGCCGAATCATTGACGCTTTATCAGCAAAAGGCGGATCGGCTATCATCACAGCGGATCACGGCAATGCGGATGAAGTGACGACAATCGGTGGACAACCGATGACAGCGCACACGACAAATCCTGTACCTGTCATTATCACGAATCCTGATGTCGTGTTGCGCACAGACGGTATTCTTGCAGACTTGGCACCGACGATGTTGAAAATGTTAGGAATTCCACAACCGGTTGAAATGACCGGAAAACCATTATTCTAAGGAGAGATTTTCATGCCAATCATTACCCACATTCAAGCTAGAGAAGTATTGGATTCACGAGGCAATCCAACTGTAGAAGTAGAAGTATTCACAGAAAGCGGTGCCTTTGGACGTGCCATCGTACCATCCGGTGCATCTACTGGGGAGTATGAAGCGGTAGAACTACGTGACGGCGACGAAAATCGTTATAACGGTAAAGGCGTATTGAAAGCAGTAGATCACGTCAATGAAGTGATCGCTTCAGAATTCGAAGACAACTACTCGGTATTGGATCAAGTGGTTATCGACAGAGCATTGATCGAACTAGACGGTACGGAGAATAAAGGGAAACTCGGCGCTAACGCGATTCTTGGTGTGTCTATGGCGGTTGCACATGCAGCAGCAGACTACTTAGACGTTCCGTTGTACCAGTACCTTGGCGGCTTCAACGCGAAGCAACTACCGGTACCGATGATGAATATCTTAAACGGTGGAGAGCACGCAGATAACAACGTCGACATCCAAGAATTCATGATCATGCCAGTTCGCGCAGAATCTTTCCGTCATGCACTTCGCATGGGTACGGAAATTTTCCACAGTCTAAAATCAGTTCTTCATGGCAAAGGCTTGAACACTGCAGTTGGAGACGAAGGCGGATTTGCTCCGAACCTGGCTTCTAACGAAGAAGCACTTACTACCATTATCGAAGCCATCGAAAAAGCCGGTTACAAAGCGGGCGAAGACATCTTGCTTGCTATGGACGTAGCTTCTTCTGAGTTCTACGATAAAGACCAAAACAACTACTACCTTGCAGGTGAAGATATTCGTAAAACATCTGAAGAAATGGTTGCTTGGTATGAAGAGCTTTGTGAAAAGTACCCAATCGTATCGATCGAAGACGGCTTGGACGAGAACGACTGGGATGGCCACAAACTATTGACAGAGCGTCTTGGCAACAAAGTGCAATTGGTGGGTGACGATCTATTCGTTACAAACACAGAGAAATTATCACGTGGCATCAAAGAAGGAATCGGTAACTCGATCCTGATCAAAGTGAACCAAATCGGTACATTGACTGAAACATTCGATGCGATTGAAATGGCGAAACGTGCAGGCTATACAGCTGTCATCTCTCACCGTTCTGGTGAATCAGAAGACGTGACGATTGCGGACATCGCAGTGGCGACAAACGCTGGTCAAATCAAAACAGGTGCACCTTCTCGTTCGGATCGTGTCGCGAAATACAATCAATTGCTTCGTATCGAAGATCAACTGTTTGAAACAGCTCAGTACCTAGGCAAAGATACATTCTATAATTTGAATAAATAATAGCCACTATATAAATTGAATTAAAGATTTCAGGATATACTAAGTTGATTGGAGAGGAAGGCGGCGACTCCAGCGGGAACAGCACGAGCTGAAAGCCCTGCAGGAAGTGTAGCGGACGAGGAGATTGAAGCCGTGCCCGCGGAACGCGTCCGCCTGGAACGGAAATCAACGGTTCCCATGAGATGATTACTTTTTAAGTTCAACTTATATAGTTCAGTCAATCGGCATAATTCGTAACAAAAGGTTGTGCCGAGAGACTTGCTTTGGTAGAATAGAAATGTTGTAACTTGCTATTTTTGGAGGTGGAAAAACATGCATGCAGTTTTCACAGCATCGCTGATAGTCGTAGCTATAGCATTAATAGTAGTCGTTTTATTGCAATCCGGTAAGAGTGCGGGACTGTCAGGGGCCATCTCCGGAGGCGCAGAGCAACTTTTCGGAAAACAAAAAGCACGTGGATTAGATCTCGTTCTACAAAGAGCGACGATCGTCTTATCTGTCTTATTTTTTGTCCTAACCATTGCGATCATGAAAATATAAAATGCAAGCGCCTGACCATGTTTGAACGGTCAGGCGCTTTTCGTAGAAAGGAACGAAAGACATGCGAATTGCCCAACCGAAACCATTCTTCTTTCAACATGGAAAACGTGCGGTATTACTGTTGCATGGGTTCACAGGAACATCCGCGGATGTGCGGATGCTTGGCCGCTTCCTTGAAAAGCACAATTATACGTCATTGGCACCGCATTACCGCGGTCATGGTGTGCCGCCTGAAGAATTGATCAAGACGAATCCTGACCAGTGGTGGGAAGATGTATTAGATGCATATAATCAGCTAAAAGAGGCAGGATATGATGAGATTGCTGTGGCGGGATTATCACTCGGTGGTGTATTTTCATTGAGACTCGCAGCGCAATTTCCGCTAAAAGGCATCGTGACAATGTGTGCACCGATGACGATGAAAACGACGGACTTGATGTGGTCAGGCGTGCTAAAGTACGCACGAGACTACAAAAAGTTCGCAGGTCAATCAGACGAGCAAATCAAATTAGAAATGGACGACTTGAAAACGAAGTCTATGCCGGGCCTTGACGGTTTACAATCCATGGTCCAAAACGTGCGCGATCAAGTCGACTGCATCTACACACCATTACTCGTTGTGCAATCACGTCACGACGACGTAATCGATCCGAATTCCGCACAAATTATTTACGACGAAGCACAATCTACAGAAAAAGAACTACAATGGTACGAAGAATCAGGACATGTCATTACATTAGGTCCTGAAAAAGCACAACTTCACGAAAACGTACTACAATTTTTAGAATCCCTTGATTGGCAAGAGTGAAATTAGGGGAAGATATAACTAAAGAAGTTGAACTTCAGTCCTAACCAAAAATCGAGTTTTAAAAGGACACTCAGTTGATTTTCGTTTCAGGCGGCGACTCCCGCGGGAAAAGAAATTACTTCTGCGATTAAAAGCGAAGCGTTATGAGCATGAGCCTTGAGACCCCGGCCAGATGCCTTAATTTCTGCAAAGTACACAGAAATACGGCAAAGCGAACCCTTCGCTGTTCGCTTGGCTCAAGCCATGCCCGCAGGAAAGCGTCCGCCTGGAACGGAAATAAACGTGTATACCAACTTACTTTATAGAAGCAAAAGGAGGAGATGATTGTTTGGAACCAAATATAAAAGAGTTACAAGAACGGGTTTTGTCTTTATTAAAAGAAAAATCCTATATGCCGTCCACTGTCCACGAGATTCAAGAAGCACTCAACTTAGAACAGGCGGACGAATTTAAAGAACTAGTGAAAATGCTCGTACAATTAGAACAGAACGGGAAAATCGTTCGTTCACGCAATAACCGCTACGGCTTACCAGAACAAATGAATCTTCTTCGCGGAAAATTCATCGGTCACGCCAAAGGCTTCGGCTTTGTCGTACCAGAAGAAGTGGAAGGTGATGATGTCTTCATCCCACCTCATGAAGTAAACGGCGCGATGAATGGCGATATCGTCCTCGTACGCGTATCTGGCAGCTCATTCGGAGATCGTCGCGAAGGCGTCATCACGAAAGTCGTCGAGCGTAAAACGACGCAAGTTGTCGGAACGTATCAAGCACATGAAGGATATGGTTTCGTCTTGCCGGACGACAAGAAATTACCGATGGATTTGTATATCGAAAAAGGTCATTCATTGGAAGCGGTAGACGGTCAAAAAGTGATCGCGGAAATCACTAACTGGCCAACCGATGAAAACAATGCAACTGGCATGATCACACAGATTCTCGGGCATAAAAACGACCCAGGTGTAGACATCCTGTCGATCATTCATAAGCACGGCATAGCGATCGAATTCCCTGAAGACGTCATGGAACACGCGAACAGTGTACCGACGACAGTTCAGCCAGAAGACTTCGAAGGCCGTAGAGATTTACGTAAAGAATTGACGATGACCATTGACGGTGCCGATGCAAAAGACTTGGATGATGCGATTTCAGTCTTCAAAGAAGACAACGGATCCTATCGTCTATTTGTGCATATTTCGGACGTTAGCTATTATGTCACGGAAAACTCTCCAATGGACGTTGAAGCCGCAGACCGTGGCACGAGTGTCTATTTGACAGACCGCGTCATTCCGATGTTACCGCATCGCTTGTCTAACGGCATTTGTTCAATCAATCCAGGAGAAGACCGCTTGACATTGACATGCGAAATGAAAGTAGATGCCAATGGTAAAGTGATTGACCATGATATTTATCCGAGTGTTATCAACTCAAGTTACCGCATGACATATGACGAAGTATACCAAATCATCGATCATCAAGACGAAGAACTATCGAAGAAATACGAAGAAATTGTACCGATGCTAAACGATATGGCGAAACTAGCTAGTAATTTCCGTCAAAAGCGTAAAAACCGTGGCGCCATCGATTTCGATTTCAAAGAATCAAAAATTCTCGTAGATGAAGAGGGCTGGCCGACAGACGTTATCATTATCGAGCGTACCGTTTCTGAACGTTTAATCGAGGAATTCATGTTAGCTGCCAACGAGACCGTTGCAGAGCACTTCGACCGGATGAAAGTACCTTTCTTATACCGAATTCACGAAGATCCAAAAGAAGAGAAATTACAACGCTTCTTCGAGTTCCTTACGACATTCGGAATCGTCGTCAAAGGAACGGGTAAACAAGTAGATTCAGGTGCGCTGCAAGAAATTGTTGAATCCATCGAAGGACTGCCAGAAGAATCTTTAATCTCGACGATGCTATTGCGTTCGATGCAACAAGCGAAGTATTTCCAAGATAGTATCGGTCACTTCGGTTTAGCGACGGAGTTCTATACGCACTTCACCGCACCGATCAGAAGATATCCAGACTTAATCGTTCACCGTCTCATTCGCACGTATTTATTCAATAAAGACGTGTCGGCACAAACGATTGCCCATTGGTCTGCCGAACTGCCTGAAATCGCTCGACATACGTCTGAACGGGAACGTCGTGCAGTAGATGCAGAGCGTGATACGAACGCATTGAAGAAAGCACAGTTTATGGTCGATAAAGTGGGGGAAGAGTTTGAAGGAGTCATTTCGTCTGTTACGAACTTCGGTATCTTTGTTGAACTTGCGAATACGATCGAAGGACTTGTGCATGTCAAGAACATGAACGACGACTATTATCGCTTCGATGATCGCCAAATGATGATGATCGGGGAACGTACAGCGAAACAATACCGTATCGGGGACGAAGTAAAAGTGCGTGTGACATCTGTTAAACCAGAAGAGCAAGCAGTAGACTTCGAAATCGTGGGAATGAAAGAAAACTTCAGAGGCTCTCGTAAAGAGACACCAAAAGTCATCCAAGCTAGCAGAGGAAAAAGCAGAGGCCAAGGCGCAGGTAGAGGAAGAAGCCAAGGGTCTAATAGTAGTTCAAGTGCGGGTGGCGGAGCGAAAAGTTCGAGCGACAAGCGCAATAAAAAGTATGAAAAGCCAAAGAAGAAGTTTTATGAAGGTATGCCAAAGAAATCTAAGAAACGTCCGAAGAAAAAATAAGACTGGAGCGTGTCTCCGGTCTTCTGTCAGGGAGGAAGTTGCATGGCCAAAGGAACTGGAAAAGTACTTGCTGTCAATAAAAAGGCGAACTTTGATTACGCAATTGAAGAAACGATTGAAGCAGGAATTGTGTTAAAAGGAACGGAAATTAAATCGATCCGCAAAGGGAAAGTCCAGTTGCGTGACGCGTTTATATTAATCCGTAATAACGAAGCATGGCTGTCGAATATGCATATCAGCCCTTATGAACAAGGGAATATCCATAACCATGATCCGGTTCGTGTGCGAAAATTACTGTTGCACAAAAAACAGATTGCTTCACTCGCAGGCACGATGAAAGAACAAGGTTATTCAATCATCCCGTTGAAAATGTATATTAAAAACGGCTTCGCTAAAGTATTGATCGGCGTAGGTAAAGGGAAGAAACTCTATGATAAGCGCCAAGACTTGAAAGAAAAAGAGCATAAGCGCGATATGCAACGAGCATTCAAAGCCAATCAACAAGATTGATAATCCTGCCGATTTATTGTATACTAGATGAAGTATCAAGTACGACCCGCCGTTTTAAGTGAAACGGGCCTGGGTTCCGAACTTTCCTTCGGGGACGTTACGGATTCGACAGGGGTGGTCTGGGCTTGAGCCGCGCGTCGGAGGGATCGTCTCCGTCAGAAACGACAGTTAATAATAACTGGCAAAACAAACAACAACCTAGCATTCGCAGCATAAGCTGTTGAATCTACCTTCCGTTTCCATCGCTCATGTGGAGGCGTAAGGTTCACTTATAGTGAGCTACGATGACATCTGCATTCTGAGGCTGTCATAAGAGATTCCCGGAATAGCGCACAGGAAGCCCTGATTGATGGCATAATGCTTGCGCGAAACCAAATGATCAATCTACACGCGTAGACGCTGAAGTAGCAGAGCCTTTGGACGTGGGTTCGACTCCCACCGTCTCCATTATGAGATTAAGGTGTAATAAGATGTAAGGGATATTGTACAAGAGAACCTCTTGTGTGATATCCCTTATTTTTAAAATAAAGTAAAACGATGTTTAAATCATCATGCTCATTACATACTTAAACATATACATAATCTGAAAGGATGTGGTATGTGTGGATGAGAAGGAGGAAAATGAAATGGCCATTTTAAAAGACAATCAGGCAGATAGTAAAAAAATACTGACAGAATCTATAAAAGAAGTAGACCAAATGAGAAAGGGAAAGCTACCCAAACATTCATATAAGGATATGATGAACCGAGTGAGGAAGAGCTTAGAAGAAAAATAATGGAGTATAAAGTGCTTGGCGTTAAAGCGTTCGAAAAAGAGCTTTTAAAAATCGCTAGAAAATATCCAGTAGTGGTTGATTTAGTCGATTCCCTTTTTGCGGATTTTGAAGAAGGTAAATTATATGGGGACCGAATTCCCAGAACCAAAGGAAATGTCGTATATAAAACCAGATTGAGTAATCCAAATGCAAACAAAGGAAAGAGTGGCGGATTTCGTGTAATATGGTATTTAGTCACAGCCGACTTAGAAATATATCCGTTAACCATTTACTCTAAAAACGAACAAGAAGATATATCTGTAAACGAAATCATACGAATAATAGATCGAATTTTAGAAAATGAATTGTAGTGAAGCAGCTATACGAAGACGTTGAATACATCTGAAAATATATCCAGTGATGAATCGGTTTTCTATACTTTTTCGATGAAGGGATATTGTACAAGAGTGAGCTCTTGCACAATATCCCTTATTTTAATAAAGGGGATGTAACCTGTGATAGAAAAAAACGGATCGACTTTCACTGTTAAAAAAGAATGTCGATCAACGACGACCAATTTCAAAAGGGCTTATTCGTAGCTTGAAAGAAGACTTTTTAATTAAAAATACATATCACTCCAATGCGATTGAAGGAAATAGGTTAACGATTTATGAAACGAAAGCAGTGCTAGATGATGGCATAGTCATTGCCGGAAAATCCATGAGAGAGCACCTAGAAGCTATTAATCATAAAGAAGCAATTTTAGTTGCCGAAGAAATGGTGCAGCGAGATCAACCGTTTTTGGAAATAGTGATTAAAGAATTGCATGGCATCGTCTTGCATTCAATAGACAGAGCAAATGCCGGGAAATATAGAGAGCAGAATGTGATCATTTCAGGTGCCTCTCATACGCCACCTGATGCTGTAGTAGTTCCGCAGATTCATGATGAACTAATTCTACTTGCCATCGACGAAGGGCATATCAGCGATGAATATGTCGCCTTCGATGCCACACATTTTGAGGCAAGAGATCGAGTCCAAGCCGCCAAAAAGAAAAAGAAGCAGGTACCGAAAAAGCGCGGACGGAAGCCGAAGGTCGAACGTGAACAATGGTTAAAGGAAAAGCAGGCTGAAGAAGACGCACGTCCGATTAATGAGAAAGAGATTGAAATAGGAAGAATTAAAGGTTTTGCCTTTTTGAATTTGCATCCGTCAAAGGAGTAATATTAATATTGTATTTTATCTTAATGTCCATCTTCTTGAAAAGTTCAATCCATTTTTTTTCATCCATTGGTTTTGAGAATGGCTTTAATGTATGAATGCCTAGCTGTAATGGATCCACATTCAATTCTTGCATCTTTTTTACTAGTTCTTGTGTTTGTTTTTCAAGATTGGATTGGATATCTTTTTTAAAAACTTCTAAATCCTTTGGGTCAAATAATTGCTTTTCTCCCCGGTATTCTTCAATTCTTGAGTCTATATTCACTGTATAGGTCATTGTAGACAAGCTTTTATTGATATCCACTTTCGTTTTAGACCTAACATGACCTAGAACAACTTGTAATTCTGGGATCGGTAAAACTGCTAAGTAGTGATCGTTGTGTAACAGTTGGAAGATACGATCATCATAAGTTGTTATTATTTCAACTAGTTTATCATTTTGAAACAGGGCTGTACCTTCATAGCTGATAGCGTCATTTTCTATTTTGAATACAGGTAAGAAAGGATCTGAATAAGGAGTATATAACAATTTTTTAAATTCATGTAGATTAACGACACTTAATTCTCCCTGATTTTTTTCCTCATAGTGCTTCAGCATTCGGTAAAAAGAGTAATCAAGATTTTCTTGTTTGTCCAATTGATTTTCCAAGTATTCTTCAAAATTTCCTTTTACGATAACTAAATAGATTCTCAAAGAAATATCCGGATCAGTCAATAACACATTAATAATGGACATAATCCCCTCGTTTCTTCCGAGGTCTTCATTAATTATCAGCATTCGCATTTGCCCAAATTTCATTTCCTGGTAGAAGTTTAAATTAAAACTCCTTAGTACCTCCTTTATTAAGCTTACTTCTTGCGTTATTACACTCTTTTTTTCTTTGCTTAGAGAAGGCAAAATCGTACTGATTTTTATTTTACCTTCATCCCCTTTACTAAGTGATAAAAATGTGACTGGAGTAAGCTCTTCAATAATATTATTTTCAGTAAAAGGGGCACATCCAGTTAACCATAATGCCATAAATATGATTGACAATTTTTTAGCCATCTTCTTTCGTAGTCTCATGTTTATTAACCCCCTTTATCTTCATCACTACGATCATAGTAATTGGAACCACTAAGTAACTTAAGCTTCCTGCTAAAATTTGAAGATTAAGTAAAATAATCTGCTTTTCATCTGACTTCCAAATCCATTCATTTACAAGAATCATTCCAATTAAAATAATGAATACACTGAATAAAAAGCCTACTCGACTGGGTGGTCTCTCCATTTTCCCACTAGCTATTTTAGATGCTCCATAAAACAACAGTAGAAAAATTGAAACCGCAAAGACGATGTTAAATAATTCTAAAGAAAGCATGACCATATCAATACGTTCAATTACTGGATTTTGAAAATAACGAGCCATAGTGACAATTGGAAATTGACTTTTGCTTAAATAATTGGAACCGAAATAGAATAAGGACGCCATATATAAGAATACATACTCTATAACGGTTAGAGCATTGCCATAAGACAAATAGCGAAATGTCTTATTATTTGTTTTAAACCAAGGTCCCAAAAATACCAGAAATTCAGGCCCTGAAAATGAAGATAAAATTAAAAATATTCCTTTCCAGGAATTCACACTTAATTCCATTGGAATAATTGGATACAAATCACTGAGTTGAGCTATTGGAGGAAAGAAGAAAAAAGCAAAGAATAAGAACATCCAAAATGTACACAAAAATGAAATCACGACAAAACGTATAGTTTTTTCAACGCCCTTCCATGCTACATACAAACAAGACAACAGAATAAAAAAGATCAGCCAATTTGAATCTGTAGCTGGAAACATAAATATTTGAACCATTTCCGAGAATCCTAACAAAATCACGAAAAGTTTAAGCAGGATAAAGAACAACCCGATGAATGAGAGGAGACGTACAAGTTTTTTTCCGAATAATTGGACAAATCCGTTGTATCCTTCGCTAGAAATCCGGGTTAAAAACCATTTGGATAAAAGAAGAATGTTTAGTTGAGACAATATACCAACCGCTATAATCACCCAAATCATATATGAATGGATCAAAAACCTTGGCATAATCAAAAAAAAGTAAAGCATTTGGAGGCGATTTACCATCAACATGACATAGAACCCATTATAGGTTTCATTCTTATTAAATAATTGAAGGGCTTCCATCAGTTCATCTCCTAGTTTGATATCTCTTCATCTTCAGCGGTTTAAGATGTTCTGGACGCTCTTTCATTTTGACTAAAGGCCCTCGAATGAATAGGTCAAGCCAATCTTTTCCGTAGAAAGGGGCAACAGGAGATAAATATGGCTGCTTGAGTGAAGACAAGCCATTAAGGTGGGCTAAAATTACAATCATTGCCAAAACAATCCCTACTATCCCAAGAAACGAAGAAAATATAAGAAGAATGAATTGAATCAATGAATTTGCCTTTGTCACAAGGTAATTAGGAACAAGAAAAGATCCGATAGTTGAAATCCCTACCATGACAATTAACACCTGACTTGCCATACCAGCCTCAACTGCTGCTTGACCAATTACAATGCCCCCAATAACCCCAAGCGTTTGACCAGTCTTTGTTGGCATCCTTAAACTTGCTTCTTTTATAATTTCAATAAAAATCAACATGATAAATGCTTCCCAAAAAGGAGTGAACGGAAGCTTGCTCCTTGACTCCACCAAGACGAAAAGTGTTTGTAAAGGAATCATTTGATAGTGATGAGTTGTTAATGCCACGTAGAATGGGATCAATGTGATAGACAGAATAAAACTTACATATCGGATGATGCGCAAAAAACTGGCAACTACCCATCGATTAATATAATCCTCTGGTGATTGGAACAAATGAAAAAAAGTAATTGGGGCAACGAGAGCAAAAGGTGTATTGTCTACCAGAATCGTAATTTTTCCTGATCCCAGAGAATAAGCAACAACATCAGGTCGGTCAGTTTGCTGAAACTGAGGAAAAATACTATCTTGATGTTCCTCCATGAATTCCGCTACTTGAGAAGAATCAGATAAGAGATCATAATTAATTTCCGAAATCTTCTTTTTGGCGGTTGAAACAAATTCTGGATTGGTCAGCCCTTCTATGTACAATAAAACCACATTTGTCCTACTTAAAGAACCAACGGTGAACTTCTCTGTTTTCAGATCATGTGTTGGAAGACGCCTACGAATGAGCGTAATATTTTGTTCTAGCTGTTCACTGAAGCTGTCTTTTGCTCCTAAAAGGATGGTTTCAGTATCGGATGGTTCAATTGCACGTCCAAGTGGATTTTCTAAAGGGATAGCGAACCAAAGATTTGACGAAGAGTCAAATAACAAAACAGAACCTTTAAACAGCTGCTTTTTTGCCTCATTAAAAGTGGAAATGGGGTTTATTGTTGAGTGAACATTGCATTCCTGAATGGATTGTTTGGAACAGTTAGATAAAGGTTTTAGAATGCTTTCATTTAATCTTTCTTGGTCAATCAGAGTTCTTACGTAGATAAGATCAACATGTTGATTTTCAGAAATGTTAATTTCCACAAATTCCGCATCATCCATTTGAACGAGGGCTTTTTTTAGAGTCTCTATTGATATTTCTGATTCTGCGTTAGATTGAGAAACAGGCTTATTTTCATCCTGTTGTTTTTTCCAAAACATGTACATTCCTCACTTCTATATGTTAAAAAGCATTTTTGGAAGAACGGTAAAATTCGGTATTAATTCCATTGTTGGCTTTTTAAGCTTTAAATATACGAAACTAAATTAATAAGATGCAGAGGCACAAGTAGACATTAAAGAAGCGATAATGTGAGCGGACTCGATTGAATTGGAGTTGTTATTGTCTAATATTTTCGGTTATGAATCTGTGGAAGATGTTTGGAATTATATTCAGTAAGGGTTTAGATGAGAGTTCTTTTATGAAAAACAAGTAACCGATCTATAGTTGTGTACGAAGCTGCAATTCTCCATAGCGGGTTGGAAAATACCTTCACTGATGGCAATGGAGCTCGTTTGTTGTTGAGGAAGGTATTTGTGCTTTATTAGATAGAGCTCAACATAATTAAAGGTACCTGTATAACACAGGTACCTTTTTGTCGTTAAACCTCTATCCCCGCAATCCCAAATCCTCCAGGACCAGAATGTGACGAAATCATAGCGCCCGCTTCCATCCAAAGAATATTTTCGAATCCTTTTTCCGATGCGATTTCATTGATTCGTTCTTTGATAGTTTCACTAAGTCCGATTGAGTATATGAAATATATTTGTTGTCGATCAATATCGTATTGCTGTAAATAATCATGCAGTAAAGTTTCAGCAACTTTATTCATTTTCCCACGATATTTTTTAGTGGAAACGAGCTTTCCTTCCACTAATTCAATACATGGTTTGATTTTTAACAAAGCCCCGCCAAGATACGCCATATTGCTGACTCGTCCGCCAGCTCGTAAAAAATCTAAGCTACCCGGAAGGAAGGCAAGTCTCGCTTTTGGAACCTTAGCTTCGATTTTTTTTAGCAAGTGGACAGGATCCATTTCAGGTTCTTCCTCCAGCAAAGCAACCGCATACATAATCACCGCAGTTAATCCGCCTGTAACGTTTAATGTATCGATTAAATAAATATCCTCTATATCTTCCGCTGCTGTTAACGCATTTTGATAGGAAATAGATGCTTTTGATGTGTAGCCTATATGAACGATTGTACGATCAGGAAATTCCGTTCGAATCCTTTTGAAGAACTCTTGGTACTCGTGAGTATTCGTGGCAGCGGTAGAAGGTATTTTCTTTGTGCGATCATAAAAATCAAATATTTCTTGTACAGGCAGATGACCATCTAAGTAGTCCTGGCCATCCATGATGACGTGCATGGGTACTACATGGATGTTGTGTTTCTTTGCTAGAAAATCCGGTAAGTCGGCACCGCTTTCGGTTGTTAGGATGATTTTATTCACTGTGGGTCGCCTCCTGATTATGTTTTATTGGTTGTGTGGTTATTGAGTTTAGTTTAACTATACAGGATAGATGGGTGATGTATGCTTAGATTAATGGAATATGTAAAACGTTTTTTGTTCAATATACTGATTATTTTGTAAAAAACAGTACCTATTATATGAAACTTTCATGTCTGTTTCTAGTATAGGTATTTTGATTTTGAAACTATTACACCATTTCCGCGTCTATACGTTGAATACACGAATAGATTCTATAATTTAGAGAGGATGAGAGTAAATGAAAAGAAAATTACTGGCGATAGTCGGTGCATTGTTGATTGCGTGCAGCTCGCCTTTATCCAGCGTGGCCGCAAGCAAACAACCATTTCCTGATGTGCCAGCGACGAAGCACTTTGCGAAAGCAGTCAATGAATTGGCAGAGCGCAATATTATAGGAGGCTATTCGGACGGTACGTTTAAGCCAGGGAATAATATTACAAGAGGACAGGCTGCCGCGATTATTGCGAAGATGATTAAACTAGATATGAACAATGTGAAAAATCCAGGCTTTAAAGATGTAACGAAGGCAAATGGCTACTACAACGCCATTGCCGCACTTGCGGAAGCCGGGATTATCGGCGGATACGAAGATGGACGCTATGGACCCAATGATCCTGTTAAACGAGGCCAGTTTGCGTCCATTCTCGTCAAAGCGTTTGATTTGCCGCGTTATAGTCCATTTGAAATCCACAACCCATTCAAGGATGTCAGTTTCCTGCAATCCCATGGCCAAAACATCTTGATTCTTTATAAAATGAAGATTACTACGGGCACGTCGCCTGACAAATTCAGCGTGAATGAACCTGTGACTAGAGGACAGGCTGCGAAATTAATCAAAACGACAGAAGAGGTAAAACCCGCGATGACGACTATAAGCGCTGCCGATGTGGGAGTGGATATACTCTATGATGTGATATGGAAGACGGACACGGATTTGTACGAGTCGATTACCGTCTATGGCAAGCCCGGTTACACCAAAACGAAAATTCAACTCCTTCCGTTGAAAGAAGGAAAAGGAACACTTAATATTACGGGCGCCATGTTGCAGAATGACTCTTCCACAAGCAATGAAAAAAGAGTCGATAAAAAATTCTTCGTGCACACTAAACTAGTGAACGGTAAACTGCAACTCACATTGGAAGAGACGGAGGATTATTTGCCGACAGAAGCGGAGCTGGAAGTGGATACGGGTGAAAAAGTTAAAAGCGTCCGTCTTTCCACTGTAGAAGGAAAATTGATAGCTACTGATGCCACTTTCAATAAATGCTCCTCTAGCGATGAAACGTGCATCAAGATCAATCAGCCAGGAGAATATATTGCAACTGTGCGCTTCGCTGGAGGCAATGAAGTACGCTATGCCATTGAAGCCAAACTACCAAAATATAATTACTTCAATTATGAGATCAAGACATTAAGAGAAAGATTGTCTTATACATTTGATGCAGAAAAGATATTTGAACACGACTATTCCTATGATCACGAAGCCGCAAAAAATATCGGTAAGCATACGATCTTGACAAAGAATGCGGAAAGTATTGCTACGGTGACCCGAACGCCTGGCACAAATGTGTTTCATGCTACAGCCAAGAGTATAGGTACCGTTGAAATTAAGTTTGAAAACATCGTTTCGGGTATTCTAGGACAGCCGGGTGATGGATTGGCTGGTTATACAGAGGGGATGTACATTCATGTTCAGGAAATGTATGGCATAGTGAATGTTTCTGCGGAGAAAGTATTTGTGTATTATTCTGATCAGTGAATGAATTCGAGTAGGTAAATGATGTATCTGTGTGGGAAACAAACGTGAATGTTTGTTTCTTGCATGGGTATTTTTGTTTTACTAATATAGTAGGATATTTTGATATGGTATCATAAGGATAGATGGATTTTACATCAAAAGACAGAAAAACAATTACAGAAAAGCGAGGAACAAAAAATGGCTGAATTGAACACGATATTATTTAGTGCTGCCGACAACTTGCGCAGTAAAATGGACGCATCAGAATACAAAAACTATCTATTAGGCTTAATCTTCTACAAATACTTGTCCGATCGTTTGTTGGTAAAAGTAGTGGAGCTAGCTGATGAATCACTAGAAGAATACGATACAGCAGATAAGCAAACTCAGTTATATAGAAATCTACTGGTAGATGAAGACGTAAAAGATGACTTGATTGAAACACTGGTGGATACATTAGGTTACGACATTGAACCGGACTTCCTGTTCAACGTCCTCACCAATCAAGCGAAACAAAACACATTCCAATTAAACGACTTGAACAAAGCGTTTATCGACTTGTCTACAAAGTACGAACAATTCAATGGTTTATTCGATGACGTAGACTTGACGTCTAAAAAGCTTGGATCAGATCCACAACAACGCAATATTACGATTACAGAAGTGATCAAGAAGCTGAATCCAATCAATCTATTGGGACATGGTGGAGATGTAATTGGGGATGCTTATGAGTTCTTGATCAGTCAGTTCGCTTCCGAAGCGGGCAAGAAAGCAGGAGAATTCTATACACCACACGAAGTATCCGTCATGATGGCACGTATTGCGGCATTTGGACAAGAGGAAAAAAAGTTATTCAGCGTATATGACCCGACAATGGGATCCGGCTCGTTGATGTTGAACGTCCGGAACTATATCAATCATCCCGAAAGCGTCAAATATCATGGACAAGAGTTAAACACGACCACATACAACCTGGCAAAGATGAACTTGATCTTGCATGGCGTAGACAAGGAAGACATGCGTTTAAGCAACGGGGATACGCTGAACAAAGACTGGCCAACAGAAGAACCGTATACGTTTGATTCAGTGTTAATGAATCCACCGTATTCAGCGAAATGGTCAGCAGATGAAACATTCCTGGATGATTCTCGTTTCAATCGATACGGAAGACTCGCACCGAAATCGAAAGCAGACTTTGCGTTTTTGTTACATGGATTGTATCACTTGAAAGATTCAGGAACCATGGCGATCGTTCTTCCACATGGCGTGTTGTTCCGTGGCGCTGCGGAAGGTGTTATTCGTAAGAAGTTATTGGAAGACGGCAATATAGATGCGGTAATTGGTATGCCAGCAAATATGTTTTTTGGAACGAATATCCCAACAACAGTAATTATTTTAAAAAAGAACCGTATTAAACGTGATGTATTATTTATTGATGCGAGTAAAGAGTTTGTAAAAGGTAAGAATCAAAATAAACTTAACAATGAAAATATTAACAAGATTGTTGATGCGTATAACAAAAGAGAAGACATAGAGAATTATGCATATCTTGCGGAGTTTGAAGAAATTGAAGAAAATGAATTCAATTTAAATATACCTAGATATGTTAATACTTTTGAAGAGGAAGAATCGATAGACATGGCGCTAATTGGTTCAACTATCAGCGATATTAGGAAAGAAAAATCAGAACTTAAACATAGTATACATGAGCTGATTTCTACACTTGACTTTGATTTAAAGAATGAAGATTGGATTAAAGGTGCAATAGAGGTGTTTGATGATGAAGAATAATTTATCCCCTGAAATAAGATTTCGAGGCTTTACTGATGAGTGGAAGAATCAGAAATTAGGAGAAGTGTTTGAACAAACTTCGGAATATGTTAATCCTAAAGTAGAAAATTTAGAGCTGTGGAGTCTTACTGTTGAAAAAGGACTAACGCCAAAAACTGCACGCTATAACAGAGAGTTCTTGGTGAAAAAAGAGGATCAGTTTAAAGCTGTTTCAGAAAACGAGTTTATTTATAATCCAATGAATGTGACGCTAGGCGCAGTAGATTTGAATCTAACGGGTAAAAAGGTCGCTGTATCAGGATATTACATCACTATGAAAAGTATTATCAACTACAATAAAGAATACTTTAATATTTGGCTTAAGTCACCTTTAGCGATAAAGAAGTATAAATCTTATGCGACTGGCTCGTTAATTGAAAGACAGAGAGTACAATTTCCAACATTGGCACAAATAAAAGCTTCGATACCATCACTAGAAGAACAAACTAAAATAGGAGAGTTCTTCAAACAATTAGATGACCTTATTGCGCTTCAACAGCAAGAACTAACCATCCTCAAACAAACAAAACAAGGATTCTTGCAAAAAATGTTTCCAAAAGAAGGGGAAGCAGTGCCGGAAGTTCGGTTTCCGGGGTTTACTGAAAGTTGGAAGTATAGCAGAATTGGAGAAATTACCGAATCATATTCTGGTGGAACGCCTAGTGCAAAAAATAAATTATACTATGGTGGAATCATTCCATTTATAAGATCGGGAGAAATTAATGCAAGTAATACTGAATTATTCTTGACAGAAAGTGGATTTAATAATTCTTCAGCTAAAATCGTTGAAAAAGGTGACATATTATATGCATTGTATGGTGCTACTAGTGGAGAAGTTGGTATATCACAAATAAATGGAGCGATTAATCAAGCTATTTTAGCTATTAAGCCAAGGTCAGACAATAATTCGAATTTTATTATGCAATGGCTTAAAAGACAGAAAAGATCAATTATTAGTACTTATTTACAAGGCGGACAAGGAAACCTATCAGGTTCTATAGTAAAAGATTTAATAATTCCAATACCGCAAAATATTGAAGAACAAGTGGTTATCGGTACCTTCTTCAAACAACTAGACAAAGTAATCACCCTACACGAACAAGAACTAGAAGCCCTACAACAAACCAAAAAAGCATTCCTGCAAAAGATGTTTGTCTAAACAGCTAGAAAGGAGGAACAAGCATGACGAAAATTCCTCATAACGATGAAGAAGAAGTAGAACGTCGCCTGATTGAAGTCTTGGGAGAAGGACACAACCAATGGAATTACCGTCCGGATCTCAAGTCGGAAGACGATCTATGGAAGAACTTGCGGCAGAAGATTATCCAGAACAATTTAGCGGAGATCGGTGGAACGCCGTTGACCGATACGGAGTTCGATACGATCAAGACCGAACTCCTGCTAAAAACGAAGACGCCTTTTGAAGCGGCGAAGTGGCTGAAGGGAGAGAACGGCATTGCCCGTATTACGATCGAACGTGAAGATGTTTCGATCGGGGCGATGTCATTGGTTCTGTACTCCAATCAAGATATAGGAGGCGGGATCTCTACATACGAAGTCGTTCATCAGATTGCGAAAGGGAAAACGAGTGTAGAGGACCGGGACCGTCGATTTGATGTCACGTTGTTGATCAATGGATTGCCGATCGTGCAAATTGAATTGAAACAAGCGACTGCGAAAGATGGTGTCTATCAAGCCTATAATCAAATCAAGAAGTATGCAGAAGAAGGACTGTTTCGTAATAATATCTTTTCTACATTGCAGATGTTTGTCATATCGAATGAACAAACGACGCGTTACTTTGCGAATGCCATGCCAAAAGATATGCACAAGAAGTTCGTCTTCAGTTGGCGTACGACAGACAATCGGAAAGTGGACAATCTCTATGAGTTCGTCAAGCAAGTTCTCAATATACCGGACGCTCATCGGTTAATCGCGAACTATACGATCGTTAGTGAAGACCAGGACAATAAAGCGTTGATGGTGCTGCATTCGTATCAAATTCATGCGATTGAGGCGTTGTTCACGTCGGCAATGAAGCATCAATCGGGCTATGTCTGGCACGCGACAGGTTCGGGGAAGACGTTGACGAGCTTTGTATCGACCAAGCTACTAGCGAGAAAAGCGGGCGTCGATCGTACCGTTATGTTGATTGACCGGAAAGACTTGGACAATCAAACGACAAGTGAATTTACGAAATTTGCTTCGGAATATAATACTGGTATTTCATCCGGTACGGCGAAGTCGAATAGTTTAATTGTCGGGACAGGCAGCTCCAAAGAATTGAGTGACACGTTGCTGTCGAGTGCCAATTCCAATACGGTCATTATCACGACGCGTCAAAAGTTGGAAGCGGCTTTGCGCTATGCGGAAAGACAAGAAGAACAGAAAGGGTCGCAACGTTTCAAGAAACTGATGGGCCAACATATCGTATTCATTGTCGATGAATGTCACCGTGCATTAAGTGCTGAGGGAATGGAAGCGATCAAGGAATTCTTCCCTAACTCTACATGGTTCGGCTTCACGGGCACCCCGATCTTTGAAGAGAACAAGAAACAAGCAAAAGGTCGGTTAGCGCGTACAACACGTGACCAGTACGGTGAAGTGCTGCATACGTACACGATTAAAAATGCCCTCGATGATGGAGCAGTGTTGGGCTTCCAAGTCGAACATGAAGACACGATTGAGCCTGTCTCGTTGACTAACTATATCTTTGCCCAATTGCGTGCGAAAGATAAATACGCAGCGCTAAGCGACAATGAAGTGAATGATGAAATCGATAAAATGACCGGAATCGAAAGGGAAACGTATATTGAACCTTCATCTTATGAACAAGACGAGCATATTCAAAAGGTCCTGCATAAGATATTCCGTCCCGATAATGCCTACACGAAATTTGATTTTGAAAACGGGAGACCCCAGAAGTCTGCCATTCTAACAACTAGCTCGATTGCGATGGCGAAGCGATACTATCATGCGATCAAGGACATGACGCGTGATCCGGATTGGCTGACGAAGGAGTTCGCTGGGCATCCGATCCGAACAGGTCGTACCATTGACGATCCTGATTTCCCGCGAGTGGCGATCACGTATTCATTGCAGGAAAATGAAGAGGATTCCAAAGAGAATCAAGACGAGATGAAAGAGATCATCAAGGATTACAACGCGTATTACGGAACTTCTTGGTCGATAGAAGACATTAATCGGTACAATGGCGATATCAACAACCGACTGGCACGCAAGAGAGCTGAATTTAAACAGTTGGGAAAACAGGTCGATTTGGTCATTGTCGTCGACCGACTGTTGACCGGTTTTGATGCGCCTACGGTCCAAACGTTATTTGTAGATCGCAATCTCAGCTATGCGAATTTGATTCAAGCATTTTCCCGTACGAATCGCACCTATCCAGGGAAAAAGAAGGGCTTGATTGTCACATTTAGAAAGCCCGCGACGATGGAATACAATGTGAACGAGGCAACAAAGCTGTACTCGCGAGCACAAGAAGAAACCAACCTGGTGTATCCGTCGTACAAAGACTCGAAGAAACGCTTCAAGAAAGCACATTCGTCCTTCACTGCTTCAGTACCGAATCCTGAAAGTATCGACGAGCATTCACCGATTGCAGAACGCATTGAGTTCGTAAAAGCCTTCCAAGAGTTGAACAATGCCTATGAAGCGCTGGTTACCTACGATGACTACAATGACGATATGGAGAAATCACAAGCACTTCAAGATCAAGTGAAAGTGCTGGTGGAATATGTCGGGATCTACAATACCGTAAAGGGTTCATTGACAGATGAAAGGGAACCGGGAAATCCCGATGACAATCCCGACTTTTCAGGAATCGAGTTCTATGGAGATAACGCGATTAAGTTGTATGACATCGACTCGACCTATATTGACCGCTTACTGGAAACCTACGCAGCGAACAGCCCAGACATCCGGGAAGAAATTGAAAAAGCTCTCCAGAAACTAAATAAGACGGATGTCGTAAAAAATGTCTATATGGATATTCTAAATGCCATTGACGCCAAGGAAGTAGAAGAAGATGAAGACATTTTCGCAGTCAAGCGACGCTATTTCACATCGGCATATGACGAAGCGATAGAAAATCAATCGAATACATGGTTTGTAAAAGAAGATCAACTTCATTTATCGGCCCTTCAATACACCGTTGGATCAGACACCATTCCAAATATCCGGGGCATCCTCGATAGTAAGGAATTTGATAAGTATAAAGCTGAAAATCCAGGCGCAAAGCCGTTGAAGTACGGTCCGGAAATGAAGCGTGATTGGATTCATGTGTTGAATGAGGTTATTGTTCCTTTGGGGGATGAGTTGAGGTAAGTGGTGAATGTATAGATGGGGTGCCCGTGCTAAAAACTAACGTGTATGTGTAAACGATCATAAATTTTTCGTGCGCAGATACTTTTGTTTTAGACAATCAATATAATCGAAAATGAAGCTGTTAACTAGTATACAAAAGTTTTAGGTGAAAATCGTAAAGTCTTCACACTTCAATTCAGTCTAATTGACGGATTCAATTGCCAATCACCTGAATTATGTTTTTTGAAGGAGTCAAAGTCTATGTAATTTTTAATAGTATGTCCGAAAGAGATAGACTTCAAAAAAGCTTCCAATTTATTGAGGAGCTTTTTTTGATTAAAAGTGAGAGGATGAATAGATATAAATAGAAATATAGGGGGATGCTCGGATTGAAAGTTGCAAGAAATTCTATTATTGGTTACTCGTATCAAAAACTAGTGGCCTTTTATATATTAGCTCTGATGGATGTAGAAAGAGAAATTTTAGGGATAGAAATAGAAGCAGATGTTGAACATAAATTTGACGATTTAGTAATCGTTAATAAAGATGGTACTAAAACTTACTGCCAAATGAAAGATTTTAAAGCAATACAGATATCTGACATTACTGTAAGTGAGGGAATAGCAAAAATTAAATCCAGTCCTCACTCAATGGCGGATACTGGAAATATTATCTTTGTTAAGCAAATTGATATTGAGTGTAAATCTGAAATACTAGGCTTACCAAGCTATTTGATTGATAATGTTTATATAATTTCTTTATCTAGAGAAGAAATTAGGGAAAAAGTGGAAAGACTCTATGAAATAGACTTACCGAGGATGACTCTTATCGAATCATTTTTTGAAAAGAGATTTGATGAAAGAGAACTTGTAATAAATCTTCACGATCTACCTGTTTTACAAATCTATTCTAATCAACTAGTAGATCCAACTATTGAGGTCAGGGAATTTCATATTGATAAAGAAAAGGCATTATTTATTGAAGGAAAGCCTGGTATTGGTAAAAGTCACTTAGTTAATAATATAAAGGTAAATGGAGAAAAAATAATCTATAGATTTTGGATATCGAATCAAGATTATGATTATCAAAATAGATTACTCTATGACAATTTTATAAGTGATTTAATAAAAGGAATTTTTGAGAAGCTAGTCAAAAAAGACATTTATGAAATTATTTCCAAATTAAGAATTAACAATATAACCTTAATTCTAGATGGGTTAGATCATGTAGAAAATTACAATCCTTATGAATTGGAAAAGTATATTCAATTTATAAATAGTATGGAGGCTGACGGGGCTAAGGTAATAATACTATCTAGACCATTAAAATATACCGTGAATTGGGAAATCTATAAATTACAAAACTGGAATTTTGATCAAACTTGTCATTTTTTAAATGAGCAGTATCATTTATTTGATTATACAGTGTGTAAAGAAATATATAGAATAACTCAAGGCTATCCGATTTTAGTGAGGTTTACGGCTGATTCATATAAAATAAATAAAACATTACCAGATTTACCCCAATTAGATACTATTAATGAATACTATGATGTCATAACAAAGAAGTACAGTAATAAAGAAACCTTAGGATTGTTCTTATCATCCAATTCATATTTTATGATGTCAGAATTGAAGATTTTATTAGGGCATTTTTCCATTTTTATTAAGCAAATAATAGATGAACATCCATATTTATTTGAAATCAAATTGAATAGAATCTCCTTGCTACATGATAGTTTGAATACTTATTTAAGACTTTCTTTATCTGGAAATACTAATGTCGAACAAATTATAGATGAAATTAAAAATAAGGTTTATGAATCTATTATATCGGGGGAAAAACAATTTATAAGCCGATATTTATATTTTTCTTTTGACGAGAATGAAAAATTAGGTATTATAAGAAAATATGCAGACATTAATTTCTTTGAAAACTGGTTTAAAGGAACAATTGATATTGAAGCGGTTCAGGAGTTCTACACTCAATTGAGATTTACATTGAAAAATATTGTTCCTAACGAATTAACAATAAATAATTATTATGATATTAGTTTAATTATAAATATATTGGCTAGGGATCACATCACTAATTTAAAAGAGTTTTTACATATTTATATTAAATCTTTAATATTTAATGGTTACACTGAAGAAGATATTACAAGTACTGGCTATCTTTTTGGAATGCTATATTTTGTTAAGGAAGGAAACTATGTTTCCCTTGAAATTGTTGAGGCTAATAATCACTATGATACTTCAGATTTTTATTTAAATATTATAGATGAACTTGAGTCAGAAGATCGATATTTTGATGTATTTAAAAATTCATTTGATTTTAATAAAGCACAAATGTTACTACATCAAAGTAGTGAATTACAATTTAAAGATTTAATAGAAAAAATATTTGTAGCACTTTATATTAATGAGATTCCAAAAGAATCGGAATTTGAGTTATGGAGGAACAAAATACACGACTACATTGATCACAAAGAAGATATAACGACATTTGTAAAAAGAGTCTTTAGTGACTACGGTCATCGGGAATTTTTTGCTCTATCAGTAATGCAATCTGTAAAATATCAATTAAAAACATTGGGTTTACTAGAAGAAGAGAATGAATTATTAAACCTTTCATTAGAAGAATTTATCATTCACTTTAAAGAAGAGGATTCATTTCAATTAATAAGCTATATAAAAGACTATTTAAGGTTGAACTTATTTTTGAAAAAATATATAGATGTTAACTCTATATATAGACTGTTTACGAGTTATTATGCGAGGAAAGATTATACAGTTAATAATATTTGGAAGCCTCTAATTGTTTTTCAAAGAAAAGGATATTTGAAAATCAAAAAGAGTGTTGGAATTATTAAAGAGTTCCAATCAAAATCAGAAAAAGGAATAAGGGATATTCTTAATGATTATGTGGATAATTTAAATAATCAAGACTTTAGTTATTTTATTCAAGAAATATATCCTAAGAATGAAGATTTAAATTTGAATATTTTTCAATTAGCACCAGAAAAAATAAATATGCTGAATTCTGAGCTTGTTGAGAGAGAGTTTTTTGAATCATTACGCATTCATAGTTATAGTAAAAGTTTTGAATATTACAAATTGAAGAATCTGTTATATTCTAAGTATTCAAAGGAAGTATTATGTTTATTAGAAAAACATCAATATAAAGTATTGGTGCAAAATGGAACTTTTGATATCGAAGATTTTAAAGAGTATAAAGGGGTTTTTCAAATAACTGGTAAAATAGATTTTGATGAAAAAAATCATGCCGTTAGTAATTATGAAAAAGGTTATTTAACACAACAAGATATACAATTTATAATCAATGAAAATCTATCTCCGATAGAAATAGCAAGTTTACCAGATGGATTTCATGATGCTTTTAGTGAATTAGAATTATATCAACATTTTAATCAGGAAATATTATTAACTAATGTGCATTCTATTTTACACGCTGCAATATGTAGTAAGATTTACAGTATAGGGATGCCTTCGAATTTATTTGAAATGCTAGGAAACGTTCCTATATTTCTTGATGAATTAGATATCGCTAGTGAGAATTTTGACGAGATTTTTTCTAGTTTTTCGAAATTTATAGAAATATCGGGAGTTTAATGCGAAGACTTATACAAATATAAAATGGAATCTACAATCTATATTAAATTAGAAAAATGATGATTACACCCCAAGGTACTTTGCTGATTTATAAAATTTAAACAGAGTTCCCACTAGCGTTGTAAAGATTATAATAAAACCAATTTAATACAAAATAATACTTTTATAAAAACAAAAGGTCTATCACTCTGCTAATTTAAAATTGTTAGATTTTTAACACTATTTTTCCTTGTTCAAATAATATTCCTTACTTTTAGGCATCACGATGGCAAAGTCTTCACCATATTCAATCATGATAGGAATGCATTCTGGAAACTTCTGCCTACCTTTGCTTTTCTTTAAACGACCATTACAAATTCTCAGTAATTGACTGATTGGCTGAAAAATATATAGGCGGACTTTAAGAAGAAAACCCCAAACAGATCTTTGTGGTTGATGTATTAATCGAATGATTTAAATCAATGCAAACGTGATTAAAGTGATAAACATTTGATTCCAAATGCCCTTAGGAGAGTGGCTGAACAGATGATTCACTCTCAAATGCTGCTTGATCCATTTAAAAAACAGCTCGATATACCAACGATTCTTGTACGTTTCTAGTATTTTAGTTTCGCTTAAATCCAATCGATTGGTGAGCAGGTGGAATGTGGTTCCTTCCTCATCTACAAATTCAATGTATTGACAGATTTCTTTTCTTGTTAGGATAGAAACCAAATTATTTCGTTTCACATAGGGATGTGTAGGTTTATAGGCCCTTATGGTCTCCACACGAAATGTTTTCCTTACACGTAAGAGAAATTGAATGTTCCTTTGAAGCTAACCACCTATTTTTGTTTTGTGTGCATATCCCCGATCCATAACATATAAAGCATCCTCATCGATGATATGATTCACGGCATCTGAATCTGCTAAATCCGCTGTATTTAGATTAATCAATCGACGACTAAGTTGTGAGTAGCTTATGGATTTCAGCTCTAGTTCTCTCTGCATTGGTTTTTTCGAACGAAAGCCTTCTTCGATTTCACGAAGGCTTTCCCATTTGCATAAAGTGCTTATGACAAATATTTTGACCAAGTTAAAGTCTGTTAACTTTTTCTCTTCGTAATTCATCAAAGGACACGCTAATCTGTTTTCTGGCAGTAAGGATAGATATTGACGAAAGACTAAGTTGTGGTATGTTATTTTCGTAAGGAGTCTCCTTTCTGTAGATTAAAAGCTAATTAGTCGTCAGTTCTAATTTTACAGGAAAGAGCTCCTTTTTTATTTTTCAAACAACTCTCATCAATTATTTTTACTATTTACCACATATTTTACAGCTATGCAACGCTAGGGGGCACTAAGATAATTAGATAGCTTATATGCAACTACTCCGACTGGACGTGCTATGTTGCGGATGCTTGTCGTCTTTGCCGAATTTGAGCACGATATTATTCAGCAGCGTATAAAAGCTGGATTGGAGGCTGCTCGTAAGCGCGGGCGCATGGGTGGACGACTTGCCATAGATGCCGACACGAAACGACATGTTGTAAAGTTGTTCAGCAGTGGCGAAAGTGCCTCAGATATTACGAAAGAGTTTGGGATTGGACGTAGACGATTTATAAAATTTTGAACAAGGGAGAGAGATGATTAAGGAAAAACATCTCCCTGTGGACTGATAATGTTGCACTCACCGTAAAAATATTGCCGATTTCTAATGAAATTAAGCATACGCAAGCAGACTAGTTTATTTAATAAGAGAATAGGTGAATATACATGATTTCTAGTTTCAAGGATTTTACTATTGGCGTCATTGCTTCTTTATTCGCTTCATTCCTAACTACATATGCTCTTCAATTTATCCAGCTTGGTAAAGAGTTCAAACTAAAAGAATTTTTAACCACAATTGTTAACTATAGATTTTTCATATATTGGGGTTTGTTATTAGTTGTTTTTATTTTAATACGTTGGTTTATTAGAAAAAAGATTGAGCAGTTACAAATGCCCTACCCAATGGTTAATAGTATCGGAGGTAATTATGATTTAGAAGCTGATGTAGAAGGTTATGGATTTAAATGGAGAGTACATGCTTATGTTAGGCGTAAAAACAATGTCTCTAACGAAATTTTAGATATTAACGCAGGGATAATAAATGGACCATATTGTAAAAATGATTACAGAGAAATGAAAGTATACAAGACATACTTTGGAAGATATAAGTATAAGTGCCCCAAATGCGGTTATAAAAGGATTCTTTTAAAAAACGCTTGGACATTAGAGTGCGAAGTTAAAGATGAATTGGAAGCTGAATATAGAAATAATAGAGGTAACAGTTAGTTTGCAAATTTTAGAAACAGATATCTGTGTGAAACAACCGAGAATGTTTAAACAATCATGAAGTTTTCATAGCATTGAAATAGGGTATATTTCTCCAAAATTACGTAAGAACCGATTCTACTTGATGGTTACAGTGCCTTTATAGCATTTAAGTAAAAATTAGTTATATCGCTCTTTCGTAAGTAAATGCGTGCTTTCGCATGAACGATAAATTGTAAATTATTTTATCAGCCTAAACCTTTTTAAAAATAAACTACTTAGCCTTAATTAAAAGTAGGAAATTAAAATGCTAAAGATATAACATCACTCTGTTAATATAGTGAAAAGTAGAGGAATATCACTTTACTTGACGAATATTGTAAGGGGGGTGATGATATGAGTGAAAATAAATTAGTGGCTGCCAAGCTTTTGGGTGAAATTTATCGAATTCAAAAGAGGTTGCCAGACAATGCTTGTTTCGTGGGTAATGATGTTATTTACGGTTTACTAAATGGGGTTGAACGTGTGGTTAATTCCGAACTAGAAGATTTAGGTTTCATTTCTCAAGGAAAAGAAGATGCTGCAATTGAGGTTCTAAACGAGTATTTTACTGATAATAAGATGTTAAGTGAACTTAAGGGTTATTATGATATTGAGGATAAACTTGAAGAATGCGGAATTGATAGAAGTGACGCAATAAGAATATTTACGTTACTCAAAGCCGAAGGTAGATTTGAAAGAGTGATCGAGAAAATGGATTCCTCGCACTCTCCTAGTGAATGTAGAACGTTTGATATTTCACATTGGGATATTTAATAAGTCTGCGTTAAAGGTCGTTCTTAATTGAACGGCTTTTTCTTTGCGGGAAATTACGGAAGTGTTAAAGTATGAATGGAGAATACATCCAGAACGATGCCATAGTGAAAAGATTGTCGGTATGTAAACACCAAAGAAGTTAAATACTTATAAAGGAGCTGATTTGAATGAAATGGCGACATGACTTGCCAGGGAAGACTATGCAGCAACGGGTAATCATTGATAAACAAAATAAGGCATCTCGGGTCGAACCGAACACTAAAGATCCTGTACCTCCAAAAGAAGTAATGCAGTTGTATGATCACGCGTTTGAGGTTCTGGTTCATCGTGAAACCACATCAATAAATGAGAAGTATCGTGCGACTGTTAATTATGAAGGCTACCCAGAGCTGATCTCGATTAAGATGGGCAGCACAAAAGAAGAAGCGGTAGACAATGCAGTTAGAAACTTGTTAGAAGAGAACCCTTTTGATAGTGTCAAAAATCTATGATTCAAAACGAGGTACCTGTGTGATGAGAAAAAAACGTGAATGTTTATACAATCATGAAAGTTTCACGCACAGGTACCATTATTTGACGCAGGGCATCTATAAAAACAGACAGAAATTCTACAATCCAATACGGCAGAATTACGGTCATATTGAAGCGCTCAAAAGCCTTCTTAACTTGTCTAAGAACAACATTTGATTGCGGCATGAAGCTAGGTCATCTTGTATTCTCTTTTATTTCTTAATTTATGGTCACAAATTAGAGGAAGAGTGAAATGAAGAAATCTTTAAGGTGATTAGTTAAAAAAGCTTGTACTATCACCGATACGATTTGATATGTATACGATAGCTAACATATGTACGAGTGTTAAATAGAGGTAATTCATTTTCTTTGCCGAATGTTGTCAGATGGAGGTGAATACTTTGAAAAAAAATACTAGAGAAGAAGATGGCGCAAGACAATTAAAAGCTAACAAAAGAAAAATGCTCAGAAAGATGTTACTTAACGAATTATATGATAATCATTTCGATTCGGAAGGAAAAGCGAAGGAAGTATCTAAAGAAAGTTTAGATTCTGAATGTGCATTGGCGTATGATTATTTAAGAGATCGGGGTTATATTACTCTTGTTTCAAGAGGTGATGGAGTTATCGCTTTGAAAATAACAGCTAGTGGAATTGATTCGGTAGAACGACCCTGATATAAAAATAAGGTACCTGTGTAAAAAACAAAAATAACTGTTTAAACAGTTATGAAATTTACACAGGTACTTATCATTGATGTACATGACCAACCCACCAGCATACAGTTGCTGGTGGGTTTTTCAATCTGAATTAATACATGAGGGAGATCTAGTATGCAGTAGATGGTGGGGTTCTAGGGAGGAAGAAAGATTCACGCAATAAGCTGTAGCCCCCGGTCCAACGTGATGGAATAGATAGCGAATATCCAATAATCCATCACTTACGAACAATAATCTCATTAGAAAACTGAAGAGTGATATCAATAAAGTCTTGAATAGGAGGGGGGAGATAGCGTTCAGGCTGATAGACTAAATATACTGTTCTCTTGGAAGCGAAGTCTTTTATGAAGACTACGTTTCTTCTTTTCGATGGATTTAGGGCGAGAAAGCTTTCTGGAACAACGGATATGCCCAGTCCATTCTCCACAAGGCTGCATGCAGTTTCTAAGCTTTCTGTTTCGAATTCTACTGACGGTGAAAAGCCTACATGCTCGCATGCTTTGATAAATGTTTCTCTAATTTTAAAACCTTCCAGGCTATGAATAAATGTTTCGTTTTTCAAATCGATGATTTCAATACTGTTCAGGTTTTTAAATCGATGGTCTGGAGGTGTTAGTAATACGTAATTTTCCTGGAAGATAGGTATATATTTGAAGTTGTTGTGATCATTAGCTATAGAAGTGATTCCTAAATGAATGTCATAGCTTTCTAAACTTTTTACAATATCGTTCGGTCCTAATTCCCGCACTTTCATCGATACAGCAGGGTATTTGCTCTTGAAAATTCCAATCATATGGGAAATAAAGTAGCGGTATGATTCAATCATTCCTAGATTGATCTTGCCTTTACCTACATTTCTTGCGTCTTCCATCTCTTTATAAATTTTATCAAATAACTCCAATACATCCTCCGCATGTTTATACAAAATCTCTCCTGGTTCGGTCAATTTCAAACTTTTCGTACTTCTTTCAAACAATGTACAACCCAGTTCTTTTTCTAATGATTTGATGGTATTGCTCAAAGCTGGCTGTGAAATATGTAACTGTATCGCGGCTTTTGTAAATTGTCCGCATGCTGCAATAGTATGAAAATGCTTTAAAGAGCGAATGTCCATTTTAACACCTCTTCTTTATAACTATAAGTTATCAATTTATAATATTTCGATATTAGACATTATATATTTACTATTATACAATTTCAACTAGATGGAGTGTTTAGAAAGTTCTAATTCATTTAATTTCATTTTTTATGAAATTATCTTTAGCTCCTGAGCAAAAAGCGATGTTTAGCGTCAAATTGAAAGGAGGAACTGCTATGTCATCGAGTAGAAGTGAGAATGGAATGCTAATCCTGGATGTCGATATGATTACGTTTACTGCTATCGGGGCAGTGTTACTAATCTTGGGAACATGGATTGTAAGGAGATATGAAATTCTTTGGAAGTATTCCATTCCAGGGCCTGTAATTGGAGGTTTTGGATTTTCACTATTAATGTGGGGAGCTTATGAATTAGGGCTTTTTGAGTTTCAATACGACAATACACTCTACGATTTATTCATGTATGTTTTCTTTGTAACCATTGGATTGTCTACCGGCGTGTCGATTTTGAAAAAAGGCGGTAAATTGCTTTTGATTTACATGTTGGTTTGTTGGTTCCTGGCTATTTTGCAAAACGGTATTAGTGTCGGTGCAGCATGGCTGACAGGCATTAATCCACTCTCTGCATTAATGGCAGGACAGGCATCTATGCAGGGCGGTCATGGCATGGCAGCCTCACTGGCTCCATTAATTGAGTCATTCGGTGAATCAAATGCACTGACAATTGGTATGGCGGCTTCAACCTATGGACTCATAGCAGGCTCGTTAATCGGAGGACCTGTCGGCAATTGGCTGATCACTAGAAAGAATTTGAAAATCCAAACTGACACGGATGATTTGAATGCGCTTGCAAGTGAGATTGAAGAGAAGAAGACGGCGATTACTTGGCAAAATGTGCTCATAGAAGGTTCTTTAATCTTTGTAATATTGTCCATCGGTTTGCCTACAGCACAGTGGATTACAAATGTCACTGGCTTCTCCATCCCAGGTCATATATTTAGTCTTTTCCTAGGAATTATTTTCCGTTCAATCAATGAGCGAACGTCATGGGTGCCTATGACAGACACGGCAATGGATATGATTTCAAATGTTTCATTGAATATGTTTTTAGTAATGGCCATGATGAAACTGAAATTATGGGAACTGTATGATCTGGCTCTTCCTTTAGCTGTAATACTTGTTTTGCAAACATTAGCGACAATGGGAGTTGCAGTATTCATCCTATATAGATTACTTGGGAAGAACTATGACGCGGCTGTGATGTCAGCAGGATTTATTGGACATGGATTAGGAGCCACGCCAAATGGATTGGTTGTAATGAATGCGATTTGTACGAAATATGGCGTCTTTTCAAGGAAAGCGTTTATCATTATCCCGGTGGCGGGGACAGTTTTAACAGATATCGTCGGAGTACCTATATTTGTATTTCTTGCAAACCTTTTAGGAAATTAAACTAGTAATGGAGGAATAAAGAATGGAAAAAATTAATATGCCAATCACAGGAATTTGTTCTTTTGCTAAGTATCCAATCTGCACGGACTGGGAAGAAATTGATGCAGACATCGCAGTTCTAGGGGTTCCGTATGATACGGGCGTCGGCTTTTTAAGCGGCTGTCGATTTGGGCCTAGAAGAATTCGAGAAGTGTCCACGCATTACGCACGTGGCAGTGCAGGGTTTTACGATCCAGAACGGGATGAAGTATTTTTAGGCGGAGACGTAAAAATCGTGGATGCAGGAGATGCGGATGTTATCCATGGAGATATAGAGCAAGCATTTACTGCAATTGAATATGCTGTAGCAAAAATCCGAGAAAAAGGTGCCATTCCTGCAATTATGGGAGGAGACCATTCGATTTCCATTCCTGTTGCACGCGCATTAAAGGATGAAGGAGATATCACCGTCATTCAATTAGATGCACATTTAGACTGGTCAGATGCACCAGGCGGGCAAACTTTAGGAAACGGCAGCCCTATGCGTAGAATGTCTGAGATGGATCATATTAAAGATATGGTACAAATCGGTTTGCGTGGATTAGGGAGTAGTCGAAAAGAAGATTTTGACGCGGCAAAAGCTTACGGAAGCGAGCTAATCTCAGCACGCGATTCCGCTAAGTTGGGCGTAGAAGGCATACTTAATAAAATTCCAAAAGCCGATAAGTACTATGTGACGATCGATATTGATTGCTTTGATATATCATTGGCTACGGGTACAGGGTCTCCTTCACCTGGAGGTTTCTCATTCGATTTCCTAAATGATATTTTAATTGGAATTGCTGAAAAAGGAAACGTGGTTTGTTTCGACCTAGTTGAAGTTGCTCCTCAATATGATCCTACTGGTGCCACAACTCGGGTAGCCGCTATGACGATGTTGAACTTTATGGGTCATATTCTTAAAAACAAAGAATAGCATACTAACTGATAGAAACTACTATAGCCATGCAGCGAATATATTTTATTCGTTGCATAGCTTTTTTGTGTGGGTACCAGGTCCTGATACAAATCATAAACAATTCTGAATTGAACTAGAGTTGTGTGCGGACCTGGTACCCGTTATACGATAATCCCGCTAACCTCATTCCACCTCAAACGGTACAGCATCCACTCTGCCACACTGAAGTCCCGCCAGGAATGTAGAAAAAAACATCTTGCTCTCGGCATCTAGATTGTACTCTTTGCCCAAAGATAGCCAATCATACAGCAGTCCGCGCATACATCTTGAAAGCATGCGGATCAAAACTTTATTATTGGTGTCTTCCGGCAGATCTCCTTCTTCGATTGCCGTGACGATAAAATCATCCAGAATGGTATACAATTCTCTGTCGTGAATAGAAAAGAAATTGCCTTCTCTTTCCATAAGACCGCTGACATAGACCGTCCGCATCATGTCTTTTCCCAACTCGAATTCGAGGTAATGCATTTGTCGTTTTACTAAATACAGCACTTTTTCATTGAACGTTAATGCTTCCGGCATAACGGAAACAACTTTTTTGTAATATTGGTCAATCTCTTTGAATTTTTCCATGAAGATATCATATTTTGAACCGAAATGGCCATAAAAGGCACCTTTGGAACTTTCACTTTTCTTCACAATTTCATCTACGGTTACATTATCGAATCCCTTTTTCCGAAACAACTCCAGCGCAGTCTCCAATATGCGCTTCTTCGTCTGCTCCGCCTGGATTTGTCTAGTCGATTTCTTCATTGCAATACCCCCGATTATATTATACCTAACATAAAATAAAACTATTTTTCAGAATATATTGACAAACTCGTGAACATTCAATTAATATATAGACTATAGTCTAAGACTACAGTCTATTCAAATGAACAGGAGGGATTTAATGGATTGTGTAGGCGAAAGAACACTTCGTGACCTGTTAAATGAGAAATTGCATCAGCATCCTGACAAGACATTGTTTTTATTCGAAGACGCTGATCGTCATGTCTCACAAAAAACCTATAGAGAATTTGAGGATGAAGTGGATCGGCTGAGTCGATATTTCCTCCACTTGGGAATCCGAAAAGGAGAGCATGTTACATTACACATGCCGAATAACTTGGAATTTTATACAATTTGGTTTGCTTTGGCGAATATAGGGGCCATCATGGTGCCTACGAATATTTTATCTCCTACGAGTGAGATGAACTACATTATCTCTAATTCCGATTCTGTGATGTTGATTACAGAACAGCCTTATCTAGATAAGTTCACGGATTTGGGAAAACACTGCCCGGCCATCCGTTACAGAATGCTTACAAGAAGCCAGCCTGTTGATGGTTATTTCTCCTACGATGATGCGCTGATTTTTGAAAGCGGTTGCAAGCATGCGTTGCCTGAGCTTCATAATGAAGATACCGTCGCCATTCTATACACATCAGGCACTACTTCAAAACCTAAAGGTGTATGTGTCACGCATGCCAACTATTTATTCGTCGGTGAACAGATGGCGTTAAACTTACAGCTGACTGCCAACGACCGGACCTTTATCGTGCTTCCGCTGTTCCACGGTAACGCTCAATATTATTCTACCATGTCGGCTTTAACCGTTGGCGCTTCAATAGCTTTAACCGAAAAGTTCAGCGCATCCCGTTATTTTGAGCAAGCCAATCAGCTGCAAGCTACTGTCGGTTCACTATTTGCTGCGCCTATTCGCATGATCTTAGCTAAAAACGAATCAAAAAACGTAATCAAGAACACTCTCCACACAATTATCTTCGCACAAAATGTCGCGGCAGAACAGTTGAACCGCTTTAAAGAACTCGCCGATGTCAGATTAAGTCAGCTGTACGGGATGACAGAAACGATAGGTATTCCGCTAATGAATCCGCTACACAGCGTATGCAAGAATGAAAGCATTGGCAGACCGACTCTCGCGTACGAAGTGAAGTTGGTCGATGAACAAGGTAATGAAGTTCAAAAAGGCGCTTCGGGACAGATCTTGGTCAAAGGCCATCCGGGACGCACCATTATGAAAAAGTATTTGCGGAATCAGCTGGCAACCGAAGAAACGATACAGGACGGCTGGCTTCGCACAGGCGATAATGCCCGTATTGGAGAAGATGGATACTATTATTTTGTAGATCGCGTAAAAGACATGATCAAGCGATCCGGGGAAAATGTGGCTACCATTGAAGTGGAAAGTGCTTTAGCCTCCCATCAAGCTGTGTACGAAGCAGCAGTGATCGGTGTGCCGGACGATATGCGCGATGAGGCGATTAAAGCCTTCGTTATTTTGAATGAAGAAATGTACGTTACGGAGAATGAGCTGCTGGCACATTGCCAAGCACAGTTGGCTAAATTCAAAGTCCCTGATTCCATTGATTTTTTAGATGATTTTCCACGAACTTCCGTCGGCAAGATTCAAAAAAATAAGTTGGTAAATTACATTCCAGTTAAATAGAAGGGGGACTTTTCATGAAAAAGATTAAAATATTGTTGGCAAGTTTGTCAGGTTCCATTATTGAATGGTATGACTTTTACTTATACGGAACAGCCACTGGAATTGTATTTACCACACTTTTCTTCCCGAATGAAAATCCCGCCGTTTCCATTCTGATTGCATTTGCCACATTCGGAGCGGGATATGCAGCACGACCGCTAGGCAGTATTATATTTGGCCATGTGGGAGATCGGATTGGACGGAAAGCTTCCTTGATGATCACGCTCATCGGGATGGGCGGTAGTTCTTTCTTGATTGGATTGCTGCCGACCTACGCGGCAGTCGGTATCCTGGCACCAGCCATGCTTGTCATACTGCGGTTGATTCAGGGAATTTCTCTTGGGGGAGAATGGGGCGGAGCTGTCCTTCTTGCTACGGAGAATGCCAGCAAAGGAGTACGCGGGTTGTTCGGTTCGATCCCACAACTAGGCGTACCGATCGGGCTAGTGCTTGGCACATTCAGCTTCACACTTATTAACAGCTTCACTACGGAAGCGCAGTTCATGGCATGGGGCTGGAGAATTCCGTTCCTGTTCAGCGGAGTACTCATTGTACTTGCCCTCTGGATACGAAGTAGCATCGAAGAAACCCCAGAATTTCAGCAGCGTAAAGAATCTGGCAATATTGAGAAGATGCCTGTACTGACGCTGTTCAGAAACAATTCCAAGGATATGTTCCGAATCATCGGTCTTAAACTGGGCGACGGCTTTTTCAACGTATTCCTAATGTCATTTATTCTGGTGTACGCTACAACGTATATCGGCTACTCACGGGACACGGCACTGCTTGCACTTTCGCTGAGCTGTGCGACGATGCTGATCACAATACCTGTTGTTGGATACCTGTCTGACTTCATCGGACGTAAAGTAATTTATATTTCTGGGTTGATCGGCATGCTGGTGCTGGCAATTCCGTATTTCATCGGCATTTCAAGCAGTACGTCCACATTCTTCATCATGCAGATCGTATTGCTCGGTGTCGTCTGGGCTGCAATTTTTGCGACACAAGGGACATTTTTCTCAGAGCTGTTCCCTGCGAATGTCAGATATACAGGGATGTCCCTCGGGTATCAAATAGCCGCTGCGATTGTCGGGTTCGGACCGATGTTATGGACTGCCATGGCGGCTAATTACGGCCCATCTCCATGGATTTTCGGCGGATTCATGATAGTAGCCCTTCTCGTTTCGCTAGTTTTGGCCATATTCTCACCAGACACGAGAAAAGTTTCGCATTACGATGAAACTGTCCATGAAGAAGAGGTCAAACCGCGCGTGTCCGCGGAACCATTGCTCACTACTGCAGCAGAGGTACGCGAATAATCAGTTTCTACGAGCTCCCGACAGATTGACTGTTGGGAGCTCTTATTCGTTAGATGAGGTAACAGATTCCAACACAACTCAGAAAAATTCAGGTGTTACTTCAAGTACTATATTGTCATTAAATTGAAATTGTATCAAGACACGGAACTCAAGTGGGGCTCCGTGTCCAGTTCGGCATTGAGTAAACAAAGTTTATTAAATAGTTCTCTTTTATTATGCATATGTACCTTGCGCCAATCATACATATATAGGGTGTGCAAAAAATGAATTTATGGGGGGCATCTATTGTTGAAAAAGTGGATTGTGGTGTGTGTGATGTTTCTAATGGCTGTAACAGGAACGATGCAGAATGTACAAGCTGCAAGTTTTAAAGACATGAATAAGAATACGTCGTCGCTGTACGTGGAAGTCAATTACTTGGCAGACCGCGGAATTATAAGCGGGTATCCGGACGGGAAATTTAAGCCGAATGAGCCAATAGCAAAGAAGCATATTGCTGCAATGCTTGTTCAGGCATTGGATCTTCCAATGACGAATTTGCGGGATCCTAACTATAAGGACGTACCCAAATCCCATCCCTATTACAATGAAATAGCGGCTGCGTATAATGCGGGACTGTTTTCAAATGCGGTGAACTTCAAACCCGAATCCAGTATTTCTCGCGCATTTATGGCAAGGTTGATGAGTAAAGCATTTAATTTGAAGGTGCATAAAAAGGGAGCAGAAAGTCCGCGGTACAGTGACGTCCCTCCTCATTCTGAGTTTCACACAGATATTTTGAGAGTGTCGTCCAACAATATCGCCACTGGATATCCAGAGGGTACATTCAAACCGAAACAGCTCATTACACGTTCGCATTTCTCGGCATTTCTAGCCCGCGCACTTACAACGAGAGCGATGAATATTATGCCCGATCCGAATTATACGTATTACTACACAGACGGCTCTAGTAATTATCGCTATGAATATGATAGAAAAGAAGAAAATGGCTTGGCTTATTGGCGTATACACAATGAAACGAAACATGAATCAATTCCTCGTCTAGGCTATATGCAAAACTCCTGGTCTTACGCAGAAGCTTACGATGATTGGTTCCACTATGATCAATACATTCCGTCTCCTTTTGTTGTTACTCAGATCCACAGTGCAAACGATATCGGGCCGGTTAGCTACGGGAATATTTGGATTACAGACACGAGTGCTGTGAAGACTGTTCGTAAAATAGAGTACCGTGACGTGCTAGTAATTGAGAATTATATGCCATGGGATAATAAAACAGTATTCGAATACTACGCGAAAGATATTGGACTGATTCAACGAGTGGATAGTTCGGGGAAAGAGCTGTATGGATTGGTGAAACGTGTAAAAAAAACTAAGTGAATATACGAGGTCCCGGAACAATTCCTGATTGTTTCGGGACTTGTTGATTTTTAAAATGGTAGCTACCAGGCCGAACCGCAATAATAGTTGGCGCATTTCCAATAATCCATCACTTACGAACAATAATCTCTTTAGAAAATTGAAGAGTGATTCAATAAAGTCTTGAATAGGGGGAGATGCCGTTTGTTTCGACCTAGTTGAAGTTGCTCCTCAATATGATCCTACTGGCGCCACGACTCGGGTAGCCGCTATGACGATGTTGAATTTCATGGGCCATATTCTTAAAAACAAAGAAAAACGTACGAACTGATAGAAACTACTATAGCCATGCAGCGAATATATTTTATTCGTTGCATGGCTTTTTGTGTGGGTACCAGGTCCCGATACAAATCATAAACAATTCTGAATTGAGCTAGAGTTGTGTGCGGACCTGGTACCTTTTGTCCCTGTGCATACATAATATATTCCTATAATGTTTATTAGAGTACATATGAGGTAATAGAACAATAACGCATGAATGTACTGCATGATATATGAAAATATAACAGGAGTGAGAATGAATGAAACAAGTACCCGAAACAAAAGTTAAATTAACCGATGTGAAGGAACTGATGAATTCAGGATATCATCTTTTAGGTGAGCTGCGCGAAGACGTGGGGGCACCCGTTGTAAAAGCTAATTTTTTAACGAAGGACATAACGGTCATTTACGGGGAAGAAGCTGCTCGTACATTTTATAATCCGAAGTATTTTAAACGAACTGGAGCTATGCCTAAACCGGTGTTGAAAACTTTGTTTGGTGAAGACGGTGTCCAGACGTTAGATGGAGAAGAGCATCATCACCGCAAGAACTATTTCATGGATTTGATGACACCCGATAGAATGGAAGCGTACCATGAGTTGTTAGCGGAAAATGTGTCAAAGGAGTTAGATAAACAGCACGGTGAATTTGAGTTGTTTGACCTCGCGAATAGAGTGTTGTTTACTACCATCTCGGAATGGGCTGGTATTAACTTGGAAAAATTTGATGCAAAACTGGTAGAAAAACTTGCACGAAACCAAATTTCCATGATTAGTGGCGCGGTTACTTCGCCTGTTGATCACGTAAAAGGAATAGCGGATCGTAAGGAGTCCGAAAAATGGGCTCAGGATCTCATAGAAGAAGCAAGAAAGCACCCCGTTCCAGGAAAAGAACATTTGGCTTTATATGCTTTTGCCAATGCGACCCAACTTGACGGAGAGTTGTTACCGGTGGAGGTAGCAGCAGTTGAGTTGTTAAATATCATCCGCCCAACTGTAGCATTAACCGTCTGGGTGGCATTGATGGGGCACGCACTTTTCGCTAAGAAAGATGTTTTTGAAGAGTTAAAAGCTGATTTTGACAACTTACAAGATTCTTTCATTCAAGAAATGCGTCGTTACTATCCATTTTTCCCTATGCTACCTGCGATTACTGTGAAGGATGTAGAAGTGGATGGGTACTTGATTCCGAAAGATAGCTGGGTAGTGCTAGATCTTTACGGAAGTAACCATGATGAGCGAACTATCGCTTCTCCAGAACAGTTTGACAGTAGGCGATATGTAGGGAAAGCGAAAGATATTTCTTATGAAGAGCAATATGAAATGATTGCACAAGGTGGCGGGAAGTTCAGAGAAATGCACCGTTGTGCGGGCGAATGGATTACTCTTCACAGCATGCGCGTCTTTTCTGACCAGTTAGTGAATAAATACGAATTTACTGTACCGGAGCAAGATTGGACGATTCCGATGAATCAGTTCCCAACTTATCCGACTAGTAAAGCATTGTTGTTCAAAGAGTAAACCGTTTATCTGTTTATTACGTAAAGTAGGTATTAGTTGAATCAAGTAAATAGAGGAGCTTTCTGATCGAATTGGATCAGGAAGCTCTTTTTTGATTGGAAGAAAGCGAGTGCCAGGTCCTCACACAACTCTGTTTGAATTCAGAATAGCTTCCAAATTGTGTGGGGACCTGGTACCGTTTGTTAAACCTGAATACACGGGAACCGGTACACTTGTTTTAGAACCTACGTTCAAGCATATTTTGCTACTGGATGTTGACGAGTGGGATCAGTCACTCGTCATTGAAGACGGACTCTTTTTAGCTTGTGATTCAGGATTAAAACATAAGGCCGTAATGCGCTCAAATCTTTCTTCTGCTGCACTCGGTGGGGAAGGTCTTTTCAATCTTGGACTTACTGGACAAGGAACAATTGCACTGGAATCTTCCGTTTCGAGAGAGGAACTTATAGAAATCGAGTTAGAAAATGATGAGTTGAAAATCGATGGGAATATGGCGATTGCTTGGTCAGGCGGTTTAGAATTTACTGTCGAGCGCTCTGGAAAAACACTTATGGGTTCGGCGGCTTCAGGCGAAGGATTGGTAAATGTCTACCGCGGAACAGGAAAAGTATTAATGGCGCCGTTCCTTCAATAAATTCGGAATACAGGATTCTATTAAAATAAGGTACTTGTGTGAGAAACAAACATGAATGTTTAACCATTCATGGAAGTTTCACGCGCAGGTATTTTAAATTTCAAGCAATATGTTAGGATAAAGTAAAAATGGAAGGGGAGTTTGAATTGAAAAAGATGAATCATGCATTGGGATCGTTTGTGATCCTTGGGCTATTGTTAGCGAGTTGCGGAACGGATGACGAAAAAACGCAGCAAGTCGATTCACCAGTGCAAAAAGTCGAGCCGGCACAAGACAATGAGTCAAAAGTCGAAGTGATGGAACGTCCACCAATGGTCAACGAATTCAATGAAGAAACCGACGACTTGGAAGAAGCCTTCTTCTCGGAATATTCAAGCGTGAAAAGTTTCGTTGAAGACTCCGTAAATAGCATGAAAGAGGGCTCTGACTATCGAGAGAATTTTGCGCACGCTGAACAATTTCTTGCTAAATCTACAATTACATATATCGGATATTTCCACAAAGAAATTGAAGAACTTGGCATGACTGAAGACTTCGAAAAACTAAAGACGGCCGCAGCAGAAGTAGTGGAGAAGTTTGGGACAAGCGGTGAACATCTTGACGAGTATGAAACGAAGTATATCGAATTCGAAAATAAAATGAAGGACATCTATTCAAAAATGTAAATAGACGTTCTGTTTAAAATAAGGTATCTGTGCAAGAAGCAAACATGAATGTGTAAACCATCATGAAAGTTTCACGCGCAGGTACCTTTATTACTTGGGAAGATTCAAAACCCCAATGATAAGTTTTTTAAAAAGAAATCTCCAAAAGATTGAAACTTTTTCCAGACATCTCCGTCTGTACGATGAATCGACAAACAGATCCATGATGGGGAGGATAACAAATGTGAAGAAGAAAATTATAACGATGTTTGGCGCATTGGTGCTGGCGTGCAGTTCTCCATTTGCTGGCTATGCGGCTGGAGAACAAATATTTTCTGATGTGCCGGCGAGCAAGCATTTTGCACAAGCGGTGAATGAACTAGCGGAACGGCATGTCATTGGTGGCTATCCAGATGGAACATTTAAGCCCGGCAATCCAGTGACACGCGGACAGGCTGCTGCAATTATTGTGAAACTGACAGGTATGGACACTTCAAACGTGAAAGATCCGCATTTCAAGGATGTGGCAAAAACAAACGGTTCTTATCAGGCAATTGCCGCACTGGCGCAGGCAAATGTCATTGGCGGTTATGAAGATGGCCGGTTTGGTCCGAATGATCCAGTGAAACGGGGACAGCTCGCTTCTATTCTTGTAAAAGCTTTCGATTTGCCGCGTTATGATTTCTACGGAATGAAAAATCCGTTTAAAGACGTCGCGGGCAACCAGTCTCACAGTGCCAGCATTTTGATACTTCACCAGTTTGGAATTGCGGGCGGCATTGCGTCGGACCGTTTTGGTGTGAATCAGCCGGTGACGAGGGGACAAGCAGCTAAGATGGTGAAAGCAACAGAAGATGAAAAACCTGCGATGGTTTCATTTAAACCGGAAGAGCTTGGGATGGACGGAATATATTCAGTGATTTGGAAAGAGGATCAGGACGTGTACGAGTCGATTGTCACTCGCGACACAGCGTATGGACCGGGTAGACTGCAACTTATTGCACTGAAAGAAGGGACTGCGACACTGAATGTCAGCGGATATAACGGGGACTCGCCGATGAATGAAGATGAGGAGATCTACCGGAAATATTATGTGCATGTAAAAAAAACAGCTGACGGACTGAAGCTATCGATTGAGCAAACAGATGATTACTTGCCGACAGAGGCGCCGTTGGAATTGTCTAAAGCTGAGAAAGTCAAGAAAGTCAGATTGTATTCAGTAACTGGTGATTTGCTAGAGGACGACGCAGCTCTCCATATGTGCAAAGAAGATCAAAAGACTTGTATCACGATTCGCCAGCCGGGTAACTATTATGCCGTTGCTCAATTGGCGAGCGGTGAAGAAATCCGCTATGCGATTCATATGAAAGAGCCGGAGCATGCTTATTTTCATTACGACATGGATGTGCTGAGAGAGCGTCCGTCTTATACATTCAACGTGGAAGAGCTGTTTGAAAAGAATGGATATTATGATAAGATAGCGGCACGAAATATCGGGAAGCACACTGTTGTCACGAAAAATGCGGAACATATTGCAAAAATTACAAGAGATCCCGGAACGAATGTATTTCATGTTACAGCTAAGAAAGTCGGCACAGTTGAAGTGAAGTTTGAAAATCCCGTTTATTTTACGGGTGAAGTGGGGGACGGGGTATCAGGTATGATCACTGGCATGGAAATAAAAGTTCGTGATCTAAATGGCCTGATTCAGGTTTCTGCTTCACAAATTTATGAACTTAATTATTAAATAAGGTACCTGTGCGCGAAACAAACGTGAATGTGTAAACCATCATGAAAGTTTCGTGCACAGGTATTTTTATTAAGATATTATCAAAAAGACCAACTTCTGAGTACTATCTTTTTTACATACACTCGTACCAAAATCCCCCAAAAGACAAAATCCGCAACTTTCAAACACCTCCATCGTCTATACTATGCTGTATACTACCAATAAAAATCCGCAGCATAAAGCAGGTGAAACCTATATGAAAAGATCCGAATATAAAGAACAACAGCGTAAAAAAACGCCAATAAAGAAAATGAGTCTGAAGAAAAAGATCATCCGTTTCGTATCCATCAGTGTACTGCTTGCCGTTCTTTGCACACTACTCGTACTGAATGTCTTCATAACGTTCAGCGATGTAAGTAAACTTGAAGGGCCCGCACCTAGATCGACGGTTATTTACGATCCGAACGGAGAAATCATCAGTAAGGTTTCGAACTCGAATATTGAAGGTGTATCGATCGACCAGATTCCGAAGCCGTTGATCGAAGCCGTCGTCTCCGTGGAAGATCAACGATTCTACAAACATCACGGGATTAATTATTTGAGGATGGGACGCGCCTTACTCGAGAACGCGTTCAAAGGCAAAATCGTGGCAGGGGGCAGTACGATTACGCAGCAACTTGCGAAAAATGCATTTTTGACGCAGGAGCGTACGTACTCGCGTAAATTTAAAGAACTGATCCTCGCAAAGAAGATTGAACGGGTGTATTCGAAAGATGAGATCATGGAACGTTACCTCAACCAAATCTATTTCGGCGACGGGGCGTGGGGCGTTCAACGTGCGGCGCAGACCTATTTCGGTAAAGATGTCAGTGATTTGACGTTAAGCGAATCTGCGACAATAGCAGGCATCATTAAAGCACCTTCGTATTTATCGCCTACGAAAAATATGGAAAAGTCGATAAAACGGCGCAATCTGGTGTTGTCGTTGATGCTGCGTGAACAGTATAGTAGTCAGGAAGAATACGATGAAGCGATAGGACAGAAAGTAGAACTGGCTGATTCGACAGTGCCAGATTATAAAGGGAAATATCCGTATTATATCGACCGTGTAGTGGACGAGGCGGTCAATACGTACCATTTGACGAGAAATGAAGTGCTGTCGGGCGGTTTGCATATTACGACAGAAATCAATCCGGTAGTCCAGAATGCGCTGGAAGAAGTGTATGCGGATGATAGATTTTTTCCGAAGAGTACCCCAGATCAACTTTTGCAGAGCGCCTCTGTTTTCCTTAACCCTAAAACAGGCGGGATCCTAGCGTTAGTCGGTGGGAGAGGAGAGTATACGCAAGAACGCTTCAATAATGCGACTGACCTCATACGGCAGCCTGGATCTGCGTTAAAGCCGCTTGCCGTCTATACTCCGGCACTTGAGAAAGGGTACCATATGTCGGATTTGCTTGTGGATGAACCTATCGATATGAATGGCTACTCTCCGAAAAACTTTGATCAGAAATATAGGGGGCACGTGACTATGTACGATGCACTCGCACAATCGTATAATATCCCTCCCGTTTGGCTATTGGATCAGATCGGCATCAAAAATGGAATCCGTGCTGTTGAACGGTTTGGCATTCCATTAGAAAAAAATGATCGTACACTTGGATTAGCCTTGGGAGGAATGGCCAAAGGCACTTCTCCTTTGCGGCTGGCTCAAGCGTTTTCTGCGTTTGCGAATGATGGAGTGATGGAGGAAGCGCATGCGATCACAGAAATTAAAGATTCGGAAGGAAAAGTGCTTGGGAAGTGGCGGGGTGAGTCTGTACAGGTGACAGATCCGGAAGTTGCCCAGCAAATGACCTATATGCTGCAAGGGGCTGTAGAGCAAGGGACTGCCAAAAGAGCACAAATTTCTGGTGTGGACGTGGCGGGGAAGACCGGCACCACACAGCTCCCGTTTGAAGGAGTGGACGGTTCAAAGGATCATTGGTTCGTTGGCTATACACCGGATATTGCCGGTGCGGTCTGGCTCGGATATGATCAAACAGATGCCGACCATTATTTAACCTCCACCAGTAGCGTTACCGCACCGCCCATTTTTGCGCAAGTTGTTTCAAAATCATCCAGCGAATGGACTGCGAAGAAATTTGATTTGTCGTTAATTGATAAAGAAATAAAAGAGCTGAAGAAGCAGAAGAAAAAGACAAAAGAAGAAAGAGAAAAGAAAGAGAAGAAAAAAGAGTTTTGGGAAGAAATTGAAAAGTGGGGACGGAACTGGTTTACAGGTAAAGAGGACTAAAGGCAACGGAAATAAGGTGCTTGTGTGAGAAACAAACATGGTCATTTAAACCATCATGAAAGTTTCGTGCACAGGTACCTTTATTGTTATCATGAACGTAAAAATGTTATAATGTTTGATTTTGTTAAACCAACTGTTTACAATTATTATCAGTACATATCGCGATTGAAATTCGGTTTCGGTCAAACGATTTTATTGAATGCCAAAACAACAACAAATAAATTGCTCGAAAAGAAGATTGGAAATCCGATCTTCTTTTTAGCGTGAAAAATGATAATCGCTTAGAAATGAACATGAAGGGACTAATTATTATAAAAAAGACATTTGCTTACGAAAATGAATTACCCTCTTTACCAATACCGCCATTAACGAGTACAAAGGAGAAACTGCTTGAATGGGTTGAACCTCTTTTAAACGATGAACAACTTAAAGCAACTACGAAGGCTGTTAACCATTTCTTCAAAGTCGATGGAGACGCAGAAAGACTTCAAAAAAAATTGTGCGAATGGGATAGCAAAATGGAAGGTAGTTGGCTCAAGCCTTTATGGGATAATATGTATTTGAAATTTCGCGACCCTTTGCCAACGGGCATGCATTTCAATATTTTATTAGATAATAAAAAGCATGAAAATCGATATACACGTGCGGAACTTGCGGGAAGGATAAGCCGTTTAGTCACGGAGTTATATCATTTAATAATTGATGGCGAAGTAGCGCCAGTCATACAAAATGGCGTGCCCCAGGATATGAGTCAATATAAGAAGTTTTTTAAGTCCATTCGCATTCCACGAGTCGAAAGAGATGAATTTAGGCTAGCGGCATTCGAGAAAAGAAATAACCATGTCATTATTTTATATAAAAGAAATGTTTATAAAGTGAACGTAACCAATAGTAAAGGGGAAATGTATCATAGCAGTGAAATCGCAAATGCTATTGAAAGATCCTTTCAAGAAGAGCAAAGTGAAGGCAGCAACGTAGGAATTTTTACAACTGCCAAAAGAGACGAAGCTGCGAAGATATATGATCAACTCACCGTATCTAAAGTGAATGCGGATATTCTACAAACGATAGCGGATTCGCTAATTGTCTTGTCTATGGATGAGGAAAGTAGTAATTCGGAAGAAGCGATTGAGAACTTAATGTTAAATGGAACGAACAAATACTTTGATAAAACCATCCAAGTAATCCTCACTAAAAAAGGTGAGTTGGGTTATAGCATCGAGCATTCTTCGGTTGATGGTACGACGATATTTGCTGTCATCAGCTATGTAAATGAAGGCCTGGAAAGTGAAGAGCCTGAAACAATATATACAACTGAACCCACTTTAATGGAAAAACAACAATGGGAATTATCTGCGGAAATTGAGAAGTCGTTAATGAAATTCGAAAAAGAAAATGCGAGAGCCAAAAAAGCGTTTTCTATTAAAACGAGAACTTTCAACAGCTTTGGTTCAGATGAAATCAAAAACATGAATATTAGTCCGGACGCTTTTTTTCATATGGCCTTACAAATTGCACAGTACAGAACGTTTGGCGTATGTAGAAGCGTTTATGAACCCGTTTCAGTCCGTGCATTTTATGAGGGAAGAACAGAATGTGCGAGAGCGACCAGTATGGAGAAGCTGAACTTGGTGAAAGCGCTAGAAAGCGGTGCAGAAAGTAATGAAGTGTTGTATGCCTTAATGCAAAAGGCGAGCGCGGCTCATACAAATCGAATCATAACGTGTCGTAAAGGATTCGGTGTTGAAAGACATATGTATGGCTTGGAGCAAATGTATAAGTTGCACGGTGGAGACATCGGTATGACGGATACTCCTGCACTTTTTACCGACGCTGGCTATTTGACAATGCGTCATGATTTTATTTCGACGAGTGGTATGGCTTATGACAATGTAAAGTATCGGATATTCGGCCCAGTCGTTGAAGGCGGTTTTGGACTCGCTTATATTTTATTGGATCAAACGATTTCTATTAATATTTCCTCCAATGCTGATGAAGCAGATCATGCGCAGAAGTTAACCAATCATTTGGTAGATGCATTTTTAGAATTAAGACAGATTGCGAAACGTATTCTTTAGGTACCAGGTCCCCACACAATTTGGAAACAATTCTGAATTGTACTAGAGTTGTGTGGGGACCTGGTACCGTTTGTGGTACCGTTTGTAAAAAAACTCTCCGAACCGGTTACGGTCAGGAGAGTTTTTTGTTTTGCATAGTCACCTCATTCATCATCCCATGCTGTGCCGTTCACACGTTTTTCATTCATCAGTTCACTGACGGTCCCCAGACGAAAACCTTTCTCTGTGATTTGTGTAATCATATCTTCCATTCCTTCAGCTACAGGTTTAGTCGGGTGCATTAAAACCATCGAGCCGTTCTCCACTTGAGATACGACCCTGTTCACCATTTCATTGGTCGCCGGCTTTTTCCAGTCGACTGTATCAACCGTCCATAAAACCGTATGCATTCCTAGCTGGCTTGCGGTTTCAACCGTTTGCTGATTAAAGCTGCCGCTTGGAGGGCCGAACCACTTGGGCGATGTGATTCCGAGTGTTTTCATGATGACATCATTTGTTTTTTTCAGTTCTTCCATTGTTTCAGCTTCTGATTTCTGCTGTAAATCGGGATGGCTGTAAGCATGGTTCCCAATTTCATGCCCCTCATTGTGAATCATTTTAGCTAAATCGGGATTTTTACTCACCCAGCTACCGTCGAAGAAGAAGGAGGCTTGGATGTTATGCTTCTTTAATACGTCCAAAATTTCAGGAATATATTCATTCCCCCAGGCAACATTAATTAAAAAAGACACCATCGGTTTATCAGGATTTCCTTTGAAAATGGGGTGGGGGCCTAGATCTTTCAAATGAACAGAGGGGGAAGTTTCTTTGTACACGACTTTTGCTTCATCCAATTTACCAATCGCTTTCATTTTTTTGTAACTGGCTTTCAGATCCACTTCCAGTCCATTGTAACCGGGGATGGCTTTCCAGACTCTGTCGACCTTTGCATCCACCGCGGGGATATGATGCGCCTTGCTGAATGATTCTAATTCTGTCGTCAGTCTGTCATTGCCATTTTTAGTTGCGGCGACAGTGCTTACTCGATTCGGGTTTGTTCCAAAATGATTGGTGAAAAGAACCAAGTAAAGTATTCCTATACAAGCAATAAAAGAAATAAGCCAGAACCGTTTCAGTTTATATCACCTCTTCTCTAGTCAGTAGTGTTTCCTGTACTTGAATAAGTATGCTGATTTGGGTACCAGGTCCCCACACAATTCAGAAACAATTCAGAATTAAACTAAAGTTGTGTGGAGACCTGGTACCTTTGGTGAAGGAGGTCTTGATTAATACGAACAAACTATATAGTATAGAACGTATTCGTTTGCCGTAATTGATGGAATCTTTTCATTCTTGAAACTCCTGTTTACTGCGAATGAATAGAAAGGAGATAGGTAACAAGAAAAATAACATCAAAGTTCTAGACTCCAAAAAACATGTGTGATGAGTCGTTTGAATGGTAAAAAGGAGATACGTTTTAGTGAAAGAAAATGAAGTGAAAAGTGAAAAGAAGAAATTCTCCATGCCTCATATTTTCGTTGTCCTATTTATGATTATTATCTTGGCTTCCCTTGCAAGTTATATCGTACCTGCGGGTGAATACGAGCGTGTGACGATGGAAGACGGTAGGGAGGTTATTAATCCCGATACTTTCGAATTGGTTGAAAGAACACCGGTTGGTCTATTTGACTTTATGTTTGCCATTCCAACTGGGTTGATTGAGACAGCAGAAATTATTTTTGGAGTGTTAATGATTGGCGGTATGTTCGCAGTCATTGAACGAACTGGAATTATTAGTATCGGCGTTGGAAAATTAGCAAATATGTTTTCAACTAGAGGACTATGGGTGATTCCGATTTTGATGATCCCTTTTGCCATTATTACTACGTTTACGGGTCAAGTGGAATTGTCCTTAATTTACTTGCCTGCTATTTTACCACTTATGCTTAAATTGGGTTTTGATAAGGTTACAGCAGCAGGAACAGTACTTGTAGCCACAATCTCCGGATTTACTATCGGACTTACATCTCCTCCAAACTTAGGTGTTTCCCAGACGGTTTCTCAACTGCCGTTATACTCTGGAATGGGTTATCGAGTTGTTATTCTTGCTACTATACTTTTAGTTGGTATATTATTCGTCGTTCGCTACGCTAAAAAAGTGCGAAGTAATCCCGAGTTAAGTATTACATATGATGCTTCTGATGTAACTCAGAGTGAAGCAATGCTAGTTACGGATGAGCTGAAAGCAACAACCAGGCAAAAACTTGCTTCTGTTATTGTGTTGATTGCATTTGGCGTTTTACTCTGGGGCTTGTTCGAACACGGCTGGTATTTCCGGGAACTATCTGGTTTATATATTATGACCGGGATCGTTGTGGGTCTGGTTGCAGGTCTCGGAGTATCTCAAATTTCGGAATCATTTATAGAGGGTTTTAAAAATATCCTTTTAGGAGCGTTAGTCGTTGGTGTTGCACGTGGAGTCGCAGTTGTGCTAAATGATGGAAATATTATGGATACGATCACATATGCAGCTGGGAATCTAGTAGCAGCAATGCCAAGTAGTGTTACCGCCACGATTATGTTAGTCGTCCAAGCGTTACTGAACTTCCTGATACCATCGGGAAGTGGACAAGCGATGGTTACTATGCCCATTATGTCTGGGCTTGCAGACTTGTCAGGTGTATCTAGACAAACGGCAGTCCTTGCATTCTTATTCGGAGATGGTTTCTCCAACATCTTCTACCCGACGTCAGGATACTTTATGGCAGCTTTAGCAATTGTCGGTATCCAGTGGAGCAAATGGGTGAAATTCATTTGGCCACTCCTTTTAATATGGTATGGGCTTGCCATTGTATTCTTAGTCATTGCTCAACTGATTAATTATGCTTAAGGGATAGGCGAACTATCGCTCCTCGAACAGATCAAAAAGCAGGTACCTATGCAAGAAACACCCATGAATGTTTAAACCATCATGAGAGTTTCAAGCGCAGGTACCTGTATTCATGTTCTCTTCGAATTCCACGCTTCTTATTTCAGGAAATCATCAGTTTTGAAACGAGTAACAGGTCCCAACACAATTCAGAGACTATTCTGAATTGTGTTTAAGTTGTGTGCGGACCTGGTACCTTTTATAAAAAGGAGTACAATGCAAATGAATGAAAATTACCAACCAAGAAAACCATTCACTCCGCAACAAGCAAAAACAATTGTCGAGCAGCTTTTCATTCAAGCGGAGCGATTGGACGATACGGCGCTTGGGCAAATAACAAGGTCGCTGCTCTCTGTGGATGAAATTCGCCCACAAACCGTCCACATCGTCTTTGATCGTGCGTTTGCGGGAGCTCTACGACATGCATTCCGCAAAGAGCCCTTAAAGTCAACCGAGCAAATCATATCACTACCCGACATCCTATCAATCGGTCCAGTTGAATCACTCCATACAGATGAGGGAATCAAGAATCGATTCTGTTGGCTTCAAGAACATCTTCGTGGTGACATCCAAGAACAAGAGAACGAATTCCGTTGTGCGGTACAGGATATCAAACGCATTCCTCCACACTTACCAATCATCCTCTGGGCAGGTAATAACGCAGCAGAACAAACTGGCCTGCGATTTGCCACTTACCTCCTGAGTGGTCGGCCAAATGAAATCAGCGAACTCAACACGACCAAAGCATTCGAATCTCTGTACAGAACCACAAAGCATAGCGAAGAAATTCACATCCTACGTTCTAGTGAACTGTCGCCTGAACAGCTGCTCGAACTGTACGCGCACTACGAACCATGGAAATGGAATCCAGCCCGCCGCATAGCAATTGAACAGGAAGGCAAATCACTCATGTATGATGGGTCTTACTTACGAACTTGGCAATACGACGAACTGTGGAGCTCGGATGAAGATCGCCACGACTCGTTCATCATGGAATGTGCACGTCAGCTACAATCGGAGTATCCCGGTGAATATTACAACGTACTGCGTCTCATTGGACAAGTATATGGAGAACTAGAACAGTACACAGGTGATACGTGGATTGAATACCGTGTAAAGGAACTGATCCGGCACGGAGAGCTCGCGTCCAAAGGGGATCTTGGGGACTGGCGGAAATATGAGATCGGGGTAATAGAAGATCATCGTACTATTCCTAACATAGATCGTGATGGATTTTGAAATAATCCTGATCTGATACTTACAAACCAAACGATAGAAAAACTGTGAAAAACAGTTGCTCTATCGTTTTTTTATTTCTCGAAAATAAAATGAAACTATATACACTAACCTACGTCTATACCGCGAACAAATACATAAAAACATTAAAAGACAGGGGAGATCAGACGATGAAAAAGAAATTATTAGGCGGGTTGTGTGCGCTACTACTGGCGTGCAGCCTACCTTTATCCGCAGCACACGCAGAAAGTAGCCAGCCGTTCAAGGATGTGCCGCCGTCAAAGCATTTTGCGGATGCAGTGAATGAGTTGGCTGAGCGTAACATCATAGGTGGCTATCCAGACGGGACGTTCAAGCCGGGGAATTCGATTACGCGAGGACAAGCAGCGGCGATTATTGCGAAGATGAGAGGTCTGGATACATCGGATGTAAAAGGACAGAAATTCAAAGATGTACCCGCGTCTCATGGTTTTTATAAAGCGATTGTGAAAATGGCGGAAGAAGGAATGATCGGTGGTTATCCGGACGGCAGTTTCAAACCGAATGAGCCGATTAAGCGTAAAAATATGGCTGCGATTCTTGTGAAAGCATTTGATTTACCACGTAGTGTAGATGTAAAAAACCCGTTCAAAGGGGAAGTCGGCATTACAAATGACGTACTTGTGATTTACCAGCTCGGCATTACTTCGGGTACATCTCCTACAACATTCAGCCCGAACGCATCGATTACACGAGGGCAAGCCGCGAAAATGCTTGCGGCGACAGAGCAAGTAATGATGAAGAATGCCGTGACAGTGGAAGTGGGCGATTTAGGATGGGATACCATCGAATCGATTCTCACAGATGAAGTGAATCCGGGCGTATTCCGAGCAGTGAAAGGGAAGAAAGATGGCATGCAAGATCAAGTTCAACTAATTCCGATCAAGGAAGGAAAAGGTGGATTTGTCATTGCGGGAAGAGCGGGAAATGAATGGATGTATCAGAAGTATTATGTTCATGTGAAAAAAGAGGGCAGCGATCTACGTTTGACGTTAGAAAAGACGGATGATTCACTGCCAACAGAGGTAGCGCTCAATACGAAATATAAAACGGTGGAAAATATAGCTCTCGCCAAAGTAGATGGTGAGAAAATCTCTGACAACGTAAAAATAGAAAGAAATGAATACAATTTTACGTATATTATGCTTGAAAAGCCAGGTGACTATATCGCGACAATCCGCTTTGCGAATGGAGAAGAAGTTCGATACAGTGTGACAGCTTTTGAAGTTAAGGACAGCTTTTTCTATGGCGCATATGCCATGGAAATAGGGCCGGCTGATTGAAGCGAGTACCAGGTTCCGACACAGTTTGGAAACTATTCAGAATTGTGTCGAAATTGTGCGTGTACCTGGTACCTTTTGTAATTCAACGAGTGGACAGTTCGGGGAAAGAGCTATATGGATTGGTGAAACGTGCGAAAAAAACTAAGTGAATATACGAGGTCCCGAAACAATTCCTGATTGTTTCGGGACCTGTTTAATTTAAAGTAAGTACCAAGTCCCCACACAACTATGTAAGTGGAAATATTATTTTTAAAAATGCCTATTCGGAATAGTGAAAATTCTCTTTTGGTTTTCTTAACATTGGAATATTTTTTCTGTGTTATGGAATTGGTTACTTATTCATTAGAAGGAAATCAATAAGACTGTATCGGCATATTATACAATGAACAACGATTACATTTGAATAGGAGAGATTGAGGTTAAAGGCAAACGTACATTGTTGGATATGAAAATGGGAGATGTCAACGGGGATGGTATTTTGGACACCGTTTATTTGTATGGTCAGTTCGATGGGCCACCAGGTATTTATGCTGATAACATTACGATTGTGATTCATGATGGACGGTCAACTAAAAGTACAACCGTCCATCTGAAAAATAACGCGGGCTATAATGCGCGCTTGTTTCTTGGCGATTTTAACAAAGATGGTGTCCTTGACATTATGGTAAGTATGGACATGGGCGGCAGTGGGGGATATCGTATTTTTTATATCTATTCCTTTAGAAATGACAGGTTACAGGAATTGTTCAACAGTGATCATTACGATGAAAAGTATGAATTCGAAGCACATTATGAGGATTTTTATAAAGTGCGTGTGGAAAGTTCACAGCTTAACGTTTTATTCATCATAGACATAGGCAACAGAGGCATTGATTATTTATCCCAGTTTTATAATGGTAATGGGATATTAAAAAATCCAGTTCAAGGCGGAGTTCTTGGGATAGGAGCCTTATTTCCAATTAATACAACAAACACTAACAATTATTTTGATTCATTAGCTTTGCAACGTATTATTGGGCCAACTAATTCAGATACATTAGGATATGTTGAAAATCTATTGACGTGGCAAGACGTCGAATTTATTTCAAATCGATTGACTGTGTCTGTATTTGGTGTGAATCTTAACTGAGGTGCCAGGTCCCAACGCAAATCGGAAACAATTCTGAATTGATCTGGATTTGTGTGCGGACCTGGTACCTTTAAAACTAATACTCCTCAGTATACTTTTTCTTAGCTTCATCGAAAATTTTAATTTGAGCAGAAAATGTTAGTGCATAGATCGTGATGACTATTGATAATAAGCTGACTCCATTAAATAAGGTGATGGAATCCTGGTTTTCTAGCCAAGCAAATAAACTTTTTAATGCCTGAGATTCTTCAAATTCTACTTTGGACTTCCACTTCTTCATACCAAATAAAGTGAAATATGCTATGAGTATGACAGATAATAAACTGTTCACAATGGTGATATTCAAATACTGCTTTTGTCTATCCAAGTCCATAGTTTTTGAGATTTCTTTCAAGCTCAATTCCTCTACTTCATCCTCATTGTTTTCCTTTTCTGAAGGAAACACTCGCTTAAGTACAAGGAAGTAAATGAAGTTAAATAAATAAATCAGTAAAATATATACCGCTGACAGATAAGCAAAGAAGCCTATCACGTAGCCATATCCTGCTGCGTTTAAATTCGGAGTAAGTAAAGAATAAAAAGCGGCAATGGAGACTGTTAGAAAAAACGAGAGTGAAATTCCGTAATATTTTGGATAAGTTCTCTCCTTGTTATGTTTGCGATACCATATGGCTAAAAATAAGACGATCGCAAATACCATATAGAAAATAAATAAAATCGGTAATTTGCTATGAAAGGTCAAGCTTATTGGGACGGCAAAAAACATCAAGATATATAGTGGAATCTCCATACCACTCAATTTTCTAAAGTCTGCTAACTTCCAAGCTTTTCTCACTATCATCCCTCACTTGTACTAATAAGTAGTATATTCTTAACAATCGTTACCTTTAGTATATCAGTAAAGGAAGCACTATATATGGTTCTATTTTGAAACGGGTACCAGGTCCTGACGCAATTCAGAAACTATTCTGAATTGTTTTGAAGTTGTGTGCGGACCTGGTACCGTCTACGAAAAAACAGCGCATTTCTTGTTTACACACAAGAAATGCACTGTTTCCATTTACTTCTCTTCAATTAACCCACTATCCACCAAGAATTCCTTGGCGACGAGTTCAACCATAATACCGTCATTATCGACTTTTCCATTCATGACTTGCATGGTTTCTTCATCGATTTTACCTTCGAGAAGGCCGAGGATTTCTTCAAGTTCTGGGTATTCTTTGAGTGTTTCATCCCGTACTAACGGCAGTGCGTGGTAGGGAGGGAAGTACGATTTGTCATCTTCTAACACGCGTAGATTCGCAATCGCCAGCTGTCCATCTGTCGTGTAGGAGTTAATGACATCTACTTCATTTGCACCAATCGCGCGATACATCATGCCGTGGTCCATTCCTTTGACATCTTTAAACGCAATGTCATATTCCGTTTGGAAACCAGGTAATCCATCTGGCCGGTCAATAAATTCGAACACTGCGCCCAATGTAAAGTCTTTCGAAACTTTAGCGAAATCACTAAACGTCACAAGGCCGAGCTCTTCAGCTTTCGCCTCATCCAATGCTAGTGTATACGTATTATTGAATCCGAACGTACCAAGTGCGGTGATATGGTCACCCGCGACAAGTCGTTTGGTCGTTGCTAATGTTTCTTCAGCTGTCCCGGGTTCTTCGTGGTAATACGTCACCACAATAGTTCCCGTATAGTCAGGGATGACATCGATATGGTCATTTGTCATGGCGTTCCAAACGACCGACGAGCCACCCAGGTTTTCTTTGTAGAGAATATCTATACCTAATCTATCCTCAATTAATTGTCCCATTACGTGAGACAAAATAATACTTTCGGTATTATTACGAGAACCGAGTCTAAGGGAATCTTTTTCATTGAATATACAGCCTGAAAGTAGGCTGGCCAGTAAGATTGTGACAAGCAATAGTGTAAGTTTGTTTTTTAACATCATTTCAATCCTTCCGGCGTCGTCCAGCGTTCAACGGCGCTAAAGAACGTTTCAAGGGCAATCGCAAGGATCGCCGCTGGAATGGCTCCAAGTAAAATCAATCCGTCAATTCCACGTGTAATTCCGAGGAAAATGAAGTCGCCGAGCCCACCTGCTCCGATGAATGCTGCCAGTGTCGCGTTACCGACGTTAATGACCGCAGCTGTTCGAATTCCGGCCATAATAATAGGGACTGCAAGAGGCAATTCTACTTTAAACAAAATTTGCATGCTCGTCATACCCATACCTCTCGCGGCTTCGATTGTGGCGGGATCCACATCTTTAATTCCTGTGTATGTGTTTCGCATAATAGGCAGTAAAGAGTAAAGGAATAACGCAGCAATTGCGGTTTTCACGCCAATTCCGAAGATAGGAATCATAAAACCCAGTACAGCTAAACTAGGGATGGTTTGCATGATGCCTGCCGCGCCAAGGACTCCAGTTTTAAGTTTTGGTACGCGCGTAATGAGAATCCCGAGCGTTACAGCAATGAGCACCGCGAGGATCATCGAGAAGAATACGAGTTGAATATGGATGGACGTTGCTTCGAGCACTTCCGGCCAGCGCAATTTGGTTTGTTCCACCAGTTGTTGCCATATATTTAAATCATTCATGTAGATCGGCCCCCTTATCTGTCCATTGACTAGACATCGCAGAGAGTAAGGAGCCGCGGTTGACGAGTCCTACCAGTATATGATGTTCATCAACAATTGGAATCATGCCGAACGGTGAGGTATCCATCATGATAATGGCATCTTTCGCTGTTGCCGTATCCACTAAAAAAGGTACGGCTGGCTTCATCACTTCATCAATGGTTTTAATGCCATCTACATTTTTAATTAAATCGTAAGCAGAAACAATCCCGAGTAGCTTCTTATGATCATCTAAGACGAGAAGATCTGTTATTTTTCGTTGACGTATAAGCGAAATGGCTCGTTCTGGAGAAATGTTGGAACGGGTAGTGACAACCTTCTCTGCCATTATTTCCGTAACAGGCATCAGTTCAGGGTTTTGGATAATTCGATGCTTACCCATAAATTCTTCTACAAAGCCGTGAGCGGGTTCGTGTAGTAATTTCTCTGGAGTGTCTAACTGAAGTAAATTGCCGTCTTTCATAATAGCAATACGATCGCCCATCTTTAACGCTTCGTCCATGTCGTGTGTAACAAAGACAATGGTCTTCTTTAACTTTTTGTGTAGCTTAAGTAATTCTTCTTGCAGCTGTTCACGTGTAATGGGATCAAGCGCACTAAATGGTTCATCCATTAAAATAACATCCGGATCCGCTGCAAGCGCTCTCGCAATTCCGACACGTTGTTGCCCACCTGATAATTCTTTCGGATAACGTGTAGCATATATTTCGGGATCAAGCCCGACTAATTCGAGTAATTCTATTACACGTGTTTTAATTTCTTTTTCATCCCAATTTTTGAGTTGGGGTACAATAGAAATATTCTTTTCAATCGTATAATGAGGAAAAAGACCGATTTGCTGAATGACATAACCAATATTTCTGCGGAGTTCAGCGGCGTTGTAAGATTTGATATCTTTGCCGTTGATAGAAATTTTCCCACTGGTGTGTGGAATAATCCGGTTAATCATTTTCATTGTAGTAGACTTACCTGAACCACTAGGTCCTATCAGAACTAGTAATTCACCTTCAGCAATCTCGAAGTTGACAGATTTCACGGCTTGAAATCCACCTTCGTACACTTTGGTAACGTTTTCAAACTTAAGCATAAGTACCTCCTGTATGTAATTAAAAGCAAATCCTGATTTCTAAAAGATTTTGAAAGTAGGATTTAAAAAATAGACGTCACTCCTTAATAAATTAAGAAAGTCGTCTGAGATAATATCTTAACATATTAGTAAAGTTTGTTCAAGAATCGATTAGGTGCCAGGTCCTAGCACAAATTAGAGACAATTCAGAATCGTTCTAGAATTGTGTGTGGACCTGGTACCTTTTGTATTTGATTTCACGAGTAAATACGTATAAAATATACTTCTGTACTCTTATAAAATACTGAAGAGGTACGAGTGTACATATGAATAAATGTTTTAGTGGAGGGTCTTTATGAAATATAGAATTAGTAATAAGCAAGTATTCGAGCAAGCACAGTTGCGATCGGTGTCTGATGTGCCATTCACTGAAGAAGAACTTCAAAACGGTATGAAGTTGGCGGTCGCTAAGGAAGATTCTACATTGGCGCTGTATTTAGTAGAGGTTGACGGTCAAAAGAAATTTGAAGTTCGTTGGGATGATTCGCACGAGCTCTTCACCGGCTGGTATTCGGCGTGGGAAAATTTCACGTGGTGTTTAGATATCGTAGGGGACTGATTTCACAGATAGTTGTGTACAAAACTAAGCATCCAAATACTCTAAAAAAGACTCCGCAGGTTTATGCAAAACTGGCGGAGTTTTTTGTGTTTTCAAGGTACCAGGTCCCCACACAATTCGGGAACAATTCAGAATTGTACGAGAGTTGTGTGGGGACCTGGTACCGTTCGCAGGTACCGTTCGCAACCGTTTTCGTTCCCCTGGTACCGTTTCCAGTCCCCAAAAAAGCCACACAAACATATGCTAATACAAAAGAAAAAGTTTGTGCTACTGACAAGGGGAGAGGAGCTACTAGTTCATGACTACGAAACCGCAACAATTAAAAAGAGGCGACACAGTAGGCATTGTAACGCTTGGAAGTCCGCTGGCGGCTAATCGCATTACGGAAGGGATTCGGATGTTGCAAGGAATGGGATATAAAGTCGTGGTGGGAGAGCATGTGTATTCCGCTAATGGATTTCTTGCAGCGACTCCTCGGCAAAGGGCTTCGGATTTAATGAAGATGTTTAAAAATCCAGAAGTGAAATGGATTTTACCTACTCGCGGTGGAGTCGGGGTGGCAGGGGTTTTACCATATCTTGATTTCAACGTCATTAAGCAAAATCCTAAAATTGTTTCGGGATATAGCGACATTACGATTTTATTGAATGTATTGTTTGAATATGCTGATCTGATCAGTTTTCAAAGTTTGTTATTGTTAGACTTTAGTCCAGGAACGCCTTCATATAATTTCAATCAATTCTTTACAGCGACATCAAATGTTAAGGCGCCTTGGCAGATTATGAATCCGCCTGAAGTTCCGTTGATTGGATTAGTTCCAGGAAACGTTACAGGACCGATTGTAGGCGGGAATCTCACGTCATTCGTGGGCACATTAGGCACATCGTTTGAGATTAATACAGAAGGCCGAATTCTTCTGTTGGAAGAAACGCACGAGCCGGTCAATACAGTGTATCGATACTTAAATCATTTGGCGATGGCAGGGAAATTTGATGATTGTGTAGGCATCATTATGGGACAATGCACGAACTGTCAATCTGCCTACGGGAAAAGCTACGTGGATTTGATCAATGAATTTCTAGTTCCACTAGGCAAACCTTTATTGACCAACCTAGCCAGCGCACATAGTTTCTATAAAGCCACAGTTCCTATTGGGGCGAGTGTTCGGATGGATACGGTGAATCGAACGTTGACGGTGATGGAGCCAGTAGTAAAGTAGGTGTCACGTCCATATACAATTCTTCACATACATTATTTATTTTTTACTATTATCCGTAAGATTTAGGGTATACTAATAAAGTAAGAAGGTCTGTTTGGTAAAATAAGGTAGCGTGTATAGGTTGAATAGATGTTCTCTCAAGACGACAAGAATAGTAGGTGAATCATATGGGAAAGTATCAATTGGATAGCAAAGGCAAGGCGTCTGTAGCGAAGTATCATGAAAAGAACAAGCCAGCGCAATTTGATAAAAAGAAGCATCTTGAAAAAATACGTACGGCGTATTTGGAAAAAAAGCAAAAACAAGCAGATGAATAAGTTAAATTAAGTGCTCGTATAACTCGAGAACTATTTTGAATGGTACTGGCACGGATCATATGCATACGTGGAGAACTCTCAGCATTTATTGCTTGGAGTTTTTTGTATTCATCTAACACAATCCTTACGGAAATATGTTATAAACGATCCGATTTAATATCGTAAATCCATAATTATTGTTATGATGTGTTTATATTCTGAAGAAAAGATAGTTGCCATCAGAAAATACTTAAGAAGGTGTGAATTCCATTGAATCTTTTAAATGTTAGAAAAGGCCAATTTGTTTATTACCAAAATAAGCTGCATCAAGTCTACTCTGTGAAAGCTTTTTTTAAGCAGTCGGTTCACTTGGTTCGACTAGAAGATTTTGAACAACAACTGGCAACGGCTAAAGAAATTACATTGTATAAACCAAAACATATGGACAGTTTTGTAGTGAATCATAAACGGTATACATTGCATAAGGACGAGAAGGCTAAAGTGGGCGATTATATTTTAATCATCAACCCTCAGCCAGATTCTTTAGATTATCACTATCTCCACGCGATTGAAATGGTGTCTTCCATTGAACGAAACGGCGTCATCAGCAATAAATCCAATGGAATTAAACATAATGAATATTGGGTGATGATCCCTGGGTTTAAGGAAGGTGCGAATATTATTGATTTGGAAGTACCAGATGTCAATTATATAACTGAACATGGAAACGAACAGTTGGAAATCCTCACACCTGAAGCGCATATACCTAAAGTAGGTGATATCTACCAATCTAACAACAGTGTTCCCCCTCTACAGGCGATGGTTATCGCAGTACAAGGCGAAACACTTTATTTAGGCGGAGATATTGAAGTGAAAATGAATGAATTGACGGATAGTAATTCATGGAGTTTAGTTCACAGCATACCGAGTCTGTAATCTCAGGTAAGTGCCAAACAATAAAAAGAGTGGACCAGGTTTCCTACCTGATCCACTTTTTCTATAATTTATATAAATTACTGTTGCATATTACCCGCGGTATATCCGCCATCTACTGCAAGTGTTACACCACTAATGGATCTTGCAAGGTCTGAGCATAGGAATACGACGGCATTTGCTTGTTCTTCTGCGGTAGACATTCTTCCAGCTGGAAGGGATGCAAGTACTGCCTCGTATTGCGCAGGGGAAGTTTTAGACCAGTTTTCAATCGCTGGTGTAATCGTAGCACCTGGGGCAATTGAGTTAATCGTAATTCCTTTTTGACCGTACTCCAATGCAACTGACTTAGTTAAACCGGTAATAGCATGTTTGGATGCAGTATAAGGTGCCATATTTGGAGAGCCTTGAAGACCCGAACCTGATGATGTGTTGACGATTGCACCACCGCCAGTTTTCAGCATAGCATTTACTTCATGCTTGATGCAGTAAAATGTGCCGTACAAATTGACTTTCAATGTAATATCCCAGTCTTTTGAATCCAATTCACCAATTGGCTTTTGCCCTTTGTTAATGCCCGCGTTGTTATGGGCAAAGTCGAGCTTGCCAAATGTTTCAACCGTTTTATTGACGAGTTGAATTACTTGCTCCTCGTCACTTACGTCACATTTGAAAAAGGCTGCTTCACCGCCAAGGTCTTTAATAATTTGTACAGTTTCGTGCCCTGTTTCTTCACTCACATCTGAAATCATGACTTTCGCACCCGCTTTTGCCAATGCGACTGCAGTTGCTCTACCTATTCCTGACCCCGATGCTGTAACTAATCCTGCTTTACCTTCCATAATTCCTATCATGAAAACACTCCTTTTATGTCAGTATTTATTAATTTGTACAAGGCCAATATACGCCCTAATTAAAGTTGAATCAACTATATAGTTTAATGTCTAACTAAGCGAAGTATACTACGTGCCAATAAAATGTTAAAACCATGTTGAATGGATGTAGCACAGCTGGCAAATGTGATCTACCTTTTAGAAGGTGAGGAAAAGCAATAAGGGAAAAGCTTCAAAAAGCTTTTCCCTTATTTGAGTTACTTACTACTGCTAGTCGAGACGGGGAAAATGGTCTGATCATTGACTATCGTTTCATGTACACGGATATCCTTGATTTTTTCAGGCTTGACCGTTAGTGGATTTTCATCCAAAATCACGAAATCTGCTAGTTTTCCGACTTCAATTGAACCTTTCTTCTGTTCTTCGAAGTTTTGCCAAGCCGCATCGCTTGTTACGGACTTGAGTGCTTGCATAGGCGTGATTCGTTGTTCAGGCCCAATGATTTCACCACTTCTTGATGTCCGGTTCACTGCTGACCAAATAGCCTGTAGCGGAGACATCGGCACAACGAATGTATCTAAATGGATAGAAAACTTGATGTCTCTGTCAATTGTCGATTGGAGAGGGCTCATCCTAGAAGCGCGCTCTGGGCCCATAAATGTGTCTCGATGCTGATCACCCCAATAATACGTGTGGGAGACGAAGTAGGATGGGGTGATCCCGAGCTCTTTCATGGAATCCAGCTGATCTTCTCTAGCCATTTGTGCATGTTCGATTCTATGGCGGGCATCAGGGCGCGGAAATTCTTCTTGAGCGATCCGGTATGCTTCAATAATATCGTCAATGGCCGCATCGCCATTTCCGTGAACTGCAATTTGGTATCCAGCTTGATGGAGAGTTTTCACGCGTTCGATCAGTACTTCTTTATCCATTCCAGGATACCCTTTATAATCAGGGTCATTAGCAGGTGTCTTATGATAGGGTTCTGTTAAATACCCCGTGTACCCTTGGATAGAGCCATCATAAGAAATTTTTACTGGTCCCAGTTTGAACCTGTCGCTACCGAATCCTGTTGTGAATCCACCTTCTTCACCAGGCGATATCATTCCACCCCAGCCAGCTCCCATGGCGGTGATTCGAATAGGAATTACATTGCGTTCTATAAGATTTTGAAGGTATCTCATAGCGGCTTTATCTACACCTGCAATAATGGAAGTCGTCACACCTGCTGAGGCATATTGTTCCACGGCATGAATTGTAGCGCTTTCATTTTGTTCTTGTGTAATAGGAGGAATGATCTTGCTCACTAGATCCGTCGCATGCTCCTCTAAAATTCCATTTGGTTCTCCTGTTTTCGGATCTCTGACTATCGTGCCGCCTTTAGGGTCGGCTGTTTCTTTCGTAATTCCTGCCAATTGTAATGCTTTCGAATTTACGACAGCTAAATGGCCGGATGAATGCATGATGTGGATGGGATGCGTAGTTGAAATCTTATCCAAATCCTCGCGTGTCGGATGTCTTCCTTCTTTCATGAGCGTTTGATCATATCCTTGACCTTGTATCCAATCACCTTCTGCAGCATCTTTCCCCCACTCTTTCATAACATCAATCAAATCTGCGATGCTAGTAATCTCGCCGACGGGTGGGCTGTTCAAATCAGCAAAGACGATGTCATGTAACCCGGAAGCCGGGAAATGACTATGCGTATCATAAAATCCGGGAAGTATCGTTTTTCCTTTTACGTCTTTCATGACGGTATCCCGTCCTTGCAATTGACTCATCTCTTTGTCAGTACCGACTGCAATGACTTTGCCGTTTTTTACAGCGATGGCTTCAGCCGAGGATTCATCGCTGTCCATCGTCAAGACGGTTCCGTTATGGTAGATGGTGTCGGGAGCAAGGGGGTCCAATTTCTTCGGTAAAGTTTTTGCAGAAAGACCTAGTAGAATTACACTAGCGAGTACAAGCGTGGTGGTGATCATCAGTTTGTTAGCCATAATCCATCCTCTTTTCCATATATGTAAGTAAGTTTCTGCTTTTTATCCATTTTCTCCTTTCCTGGAAAAAATATCTTGCTAGTAATAATTTACAGAGAATTCTATATATTGTCAACGGTCAAGATGTACTATGATTGTGAGTAGCGTGGTGATTTGTTATGTAGAAGTGTGAATCGAATAGTTCTTTCAACCGGTTTACAATGGTTGAGCAGTTCCTACCTTTTATTTACAATAATACATACTATTAAGCTGTAAGCATGCATATAATTTACATGCAAGCTTAAAGGCGACTAGATTACTAGACCGGTGGAGTTGCCTACATATAAACATGGGAAGTCATAAACAAAGGGGGATTTTTATGAAGTGGGATTACGAATATGATGTAATTGTAGTCGGTTCTGGAGCATCTGGGTTTACGGCCGCAATCACAGGAAAGAAAGAGGGCTTGAAGACGATCCTAATTGAAAAGGAGTCACGATTCGGAGGGGCGTCGGCACTTTCGGGAGGCGGGATATGGATTCCGAACAACCGCTATTTGGTCGAAGGGGGAGTAAAGGACAGTTTTCAAGAGGCCAAGACGTATTTGGACGCGACGGTCGGCGACAACACTTCGGACGAGATGAAAGAGACCTATTTGAATAAAGGAATCGAGATGCTTGACTATCTCCATGAAACTTCCGAGCATATGCGGTTTACGTATGCAAAAGACTACTCGGACTACTATCCTCATTTGGCAGGCGGAAAGGGAGAAGGGCGTTCCATTGAGCCCACGGTCTTTAATCTTAATCAGCTAGGCGATTGGAGAGAGCGGATGAAGCCGCCCGCGATGGATACGAAAGGATTTGTCATGACAGGTCAAGATTTCCGTCATATTAATATGATTACTAGAACGTGGAAAGGAAAGACGAGAAGTCTGACGCTCGGTTGGCGTCTAGTCAAGCACTTGATCTTTAGAGCCAACTATTCAGCTTTGGGCCAAGCGTTGATCGGTAGACTCGCGTTGACGTACAAAGAATTGGGTGGCGAGCTTTGGCTAGATAGCCCGTTCATCGATTTTATTATTGAAGACGATTTAATTGTCGGTATTACGATTATGAAAGATGGCAAGGAGACGCGTGTGAAGGCATCGAAAGGAGTCATTTTCGCGTCGGGTGGTTTCTCTCAGAAGCAATCGTATCGTGAGAAGTATCTTCCAGCTCCGACGGATAAAAATTGGACATCCTCTCCACCAGGACAAACGGGAGATTTATTGGATCCGGCCGAGAAGCTTGGCGCGAAATTCGGCTTCATGGACAAAGTTTGGGGAGCGCCATCTATAATTGATCATACAGGAATGCCTTTCTTCTTAGTGGCTGACCGGGCAATTCCATCGATGATTATCACAGATCAAGACGGAAACCGCTATATCAATGAGCCGACGCCATATCACGAATTTGTGGATACGATGTATGCACACAATGACAGAACCGACGGAAAGGCCATTTATTCGTGGATCATCCTCGATCATAAAGCGAAGAAACGGCATTTATTTGCGGGATTGTTTCCGGGACAGGATTTTCCTAAAGCCTATTATGAACACGGTGTGGTTCTAAAAAGCGACACGATTGCAGGATTGGAAGAGAAATTAGCGATACCGAATGGAAATCTCGTGAAGACAGTGGATCGGTTCAATGGCTTTGCGGAGACAGGAAAGGATTTGGATTTCCATAGAGGTGAAACCCAGCATGATCTGTATTACGGCGATCCTACGCTGAAAAATCCCAACTTAGATGAGCTGAACAAAGGGCCATTCTACGGATTAAAAATATATCCCGGTGATATTGGAACAAAAGGCGGAGTCGTCATGGATACTCAAGCCCGCGTGTTGAAAGAGGATGGCACGCCAATCAAAGGACTGTATGCATGCGGCAATTGCTCAGCTGCCATCATGGGAGAATCCTACCCGGGACCTGGCGCGACAATCGGACCTGGAATGACATTCGGTTATATCGCAGCCCTTCATTGCAAAGGGAACTAGTGGTATGGAGTTACACTGTGCGACAAGATAAAGTGCCAAGTCATCACAAAATTGGCTTAGGAGAGGCATTATGTATGCTTCTCTATTTGCTATAGCGTGACTCTAGTAAAACAGACTGTGAAGAAATTACCCGGAAGTATAAAAAAACATACAGGATACTTGCGTCAAGTTGAGTTCAGAGCATGGTCTTGCGCAGTGGGTATAGAGATAAGAAGTCAGCATCGCTTTCAATCGGGATTAACCGATTACTAGATGAAATGATAGACTTATAAGTTCAATGGATATAGACTGAGTTAACAGAAAAATCTGTATGAAAATTAAGGATAGGGGAGGGGTAGTATGAAACTGTTAACTAGATGGTCTAACACATTAATGGAGCGGTATTTACCAGACCCGTATATTTTCGTTGCCATTTTAACGCTGGTTGTATTCGCGCTCGGTCTTGGATTCACCGATTCGGGTCCACTCGACATGATTGTTCATTGGGGAGATGGCTTCTGGGGGCTGTTATCGTTCACGATGCAAATGGTGATCGTGCTAGTTGCGGGATACGTTTTGGCTATTAGCCCTATATTCAAGAAACTATTGAGCACGCTGGCAGGGGTTGCAAAATCGCCTGGCTCCGCAATTATACTTGTTTCCGTTGTCGCACTGATCGCTTGTTGGATTAACTGGGGGTTCGGTCTGGTCATTGGTGCCCTTTTCGCGAAGGAAATTGCAAAGAAAGTACCCAATGTTGACTACCGTCTTTTAATTGCAAGTGCTTATTCCGGTATGATTATTTGGCATGGTGGTCTAGGTGGAACCATTCCACTTTCGATCGCGACTGCAGATCATCCATTCGCTGACATAATGGGTGTCGTTCGCACATCTGAAACAATCTTTTCAACGTATAATATGATTATTGTCGTGGCGCTACTCATTGCCATTCCGATTTTGAATCGTTTTATGATGCCAAAGCCTGAAGATACCGTTACTGTCGATCCGAAACTATTAGAAGAACATATTGAAGTGGAGAAAAGTACAGATAACACGCCGGCTAGCAGACTGGAAAACAGTGTAAGTATTTCCATGCTGATCGGCGCACTCGGTCTCATTTATCTCATTCAGCATTTCCTAACCAAAGGATTCGATTTAAACTTAAACATTGTGAATTTTATTTTCCTAGTACTCGGCATTATTTTCCACGGGACACCGAAACGTTTTCTTGCCGCGGTTACAACTGCAGTTAAAACAGCCGGTGGCATCATCATCCAATTCCCGTTCTATGCAGGAATTATGGGCATGATGGTTGCTTCAGGACTTGCTGGCGTCATGTCCGAATGGTTTGTTTCCATTTCGACGGAAAGTACGTTTCCATTGTTTACGTTCTATGCGGCGGGCCTAGTGAACTTTTTTGTACCATCAGGTGGCGGTCAGTGGGCAGTGCAAGCTCCTATCATGCTCGATGCCGCGCAAACACTTGGCGTTAGCTATTCGAAAACAGCTATGGCTATTGCGTGGGGCGATGCATGGACCAACATGATTCAACCGTTTTGGGCTTTGCCAGCACTCGCCATCGCGGGACTTCGCGCAAAGGATATTATGGGCTACTGTCTTTTCATACTGTTAGTGAGTGGGGTTATTATTAGTATCGGTTTGTATTTCTTCTAAGTGAACTTGAAACGACTGGGCTAGTGTCCAGTCGTTTTTTGATGGTGTGCAGGGAGTTTGTTGCATAGAAACGGAGGGATCAAGGGCTACTGTATTCCTGTCGTAACAGAATGTTTCCCATTTCAGCTATCAATCGTTATACTAGAAAAGACGGAACGAATATACGTTCTGAATTCGACCGTACACTATACAGCTAGAGAGGTTTACATATGAAAGGCACTTCACATTTATTTATCGGCACAACGGTCGGCGCCATTGCGGGATACGCTGTGCAGCCGGACATCCAGACTGCGTTGATTGGCGCGGCAGTTGGCGGAATATCCGGAGTCGTTCCGGATCTCGATACGAACGGACTCGCGAGCAACAGCATCACACTTAGTAAGAAAGTGAGCAAATGGCTTATGGAAACTGCTGGCATCGTTATTCTGCTGACGCTCATCTATCAAGTATTTACAGAAGGACTGAGCCAAGATATTTATCTGTATGGAGGTATCGGACTTCTGTTGCTCATTGTGTCGCGACTCATCACACAGCGACGGATGCTCACCATTACCGGTATCCTCGTCATGCTTCTCGGTTTTGTCCTTGACCAGTCGCTAGGTATTTTACTCGCTGGTAGTTATATTATTATTGCGTCGTTCTTGCCACATAGATCGTATACGCATTCTATTATAGGGATTGTCTTTTATGCGTATATTTTGAAGCATTTGTATATGCAGTGGCCGATCGACGGTCTGGTTGCTGCAGGGCTTGCGGGTTATGTTAGTCATCTGCTTGCGGATATGAAGATTCTTCCTGTTAATCGGCGCGGGGTTAAATGGTTTTTGCCTTTGTGGAATCGGGAGTTTTAAGGTCCCGACACAACTTAAGAGCAATTCAGAATTGTGTTAGGATTTGGTACTCACCTAAGAGAAGCGCTACACACGCTTCTCTTTTTGCTATATGATTACAATAGTAGAACTTAATTTAAACAATCCATAGGTGAAAAAATGAAAAAACTAAATAAAAAGCCGATTAGTATGCAAGTATGGTTAACGGCTTTGGTGTGTATGGTTGTTCTTGTTTCTCTGTCAGTAGCCGGTTATTTAATTGGTAGCAATGCAGCTGATCAAGCAAGGATATCTCAATCGGAAAAGGCGATGAATATTGCCGTTACTATCAGTCATGCGCAGTCAGTGATTGATGGCTTGACGGGAAAAGGACCAATTGAAGATATCCAGACGTTCACTAAATCTGTGCAAAACGACACACAAGTTGAATACATCGTAGTAATGAATAATGAACGTATCCGCCTGTCCCATCCAGTAGCTGAGCGCATCGGCCAATACTTTGTAGGTGGCGACGAAGACAAGGCATTTGCGGGAGAGCAGTACACGTCTATGGCTACAGGAACATTAGGTAAGTCAATGAGAGCGTTTGTACCGATCATGTCTGAAGGTCAAATTATAGGTGTGGTTGCTGTTGGTATTATGATGGATAATGTCCGCACTAGTGTTTTAGCTAGTATTAATGCGAGCTTTATCGGGATTGGCTTTGGATTATTGATTGGCTTATTTGGCGCCATTTTATTAGCGAAAAAAGTGAAGCGTACTTTATTTGGACTTGAACCAAGGGAAATCGCTCAACAACTTCGTGAAAGGGAGTCGATGCTTGAAGCGGTCAGCGATGGGATTGTCGCCATTAATGACAAGGCAGAAATTGTCTTAGTGAATCAAGCAGCAATCACGCTTTTCCGTAATGCAGGCGTGGGAGGTAACCCCGTTGGAAAGCCTATTCAGTCCTTTATTCCTTCGCTACCACTTCAGCAGATGCTCGAACATAAAAAACCTCAGTATGATCAAGAGCTTAAATTAAATGGACTGGATGTCGTGGTTACCCAAGTACCTGTCATTTCTAACGATAGCTTAGTTGGAGCGCTTGCTATATTTCGTAATAAATCCGAATTAACCTCGCTGGTGGAACAGCTATCTGGGGCTAGGGTATACGCTGAAACGCTGAGGTATCAAACGCATGAGTTTATGAATAAACTGCATATTATCATGGCGATGGTTCATACGAAATCCTATGATGAGTTAAAAATGTATACCGCCTATATTTCAGATGCTTACCAAACGGAAACAGGCATCGTTTCAAGACTAGTCAAAGATCCCGTCATTGCAGGCTATTTAATGAGTAAGTTAAGCGAATTACGCGACTCAGGGATAAAGATTAAGTTACATGGAGATCATCCGCTACCTCCGTTAAAAAAGGTTGAGCATATGGATAAGATTATTACGATACTAGGAAACTTAATAGACAATGCTTGTGAAGCAGTGAGTGATCGTGTCGATGGCGAGTTACAATTGACACTTAATTATGAAGAGTCCCGATTAGAATTCAGCGTATATGATAATGGACCTGGAATCCTCGTAGAGAATATTGAAGAAGTATTTGAACAGGGGATGTCTTCAAAAGGTGAAGGACGCGGTTATGGGCTGTACCTAGCTAAAATTGCATTGGATGAATTGGATGGCATTTGGTCTATATCTTCTACGAAAGGAAAAGGCACACAATTTATTGTAAGTGTTCCATACAAAGGTGAAGAATCATGATACAAGTATTAATTATAGAAGATGATCCAATGGTAGCGAAATTCAACGGAATTTATTTGGAAAGTATTCCAGGTTTCATGGTTGCTGGTTTTGCAAAAAATGTAGCAGAAGGTCGGAAGTTTCTTGAGTTGTCAAAAGTGGATCTCATTTTACTTGATGTCTATATGAAAGGACCCACCGGACTAGATCTGTTAAAGGAGCTTCGAAAAGAGGGCGACCCGCTAGATGTTATTCTAATTACAGCTGTCAATGATAAAGAGTCTGTGCAACAAGCGCTACGTTATGGAGCGGTTGATTATCTTATAAAACCATTTACTTTTGAACGCTTTCAAAACGCTTTGTTGCAATTTAAAAAGCAATATCATTTGATGAATCAGCATGAGAAAATCAGTCAGGATGAAATTGATAATTTACTTCAGACGATAGATAGAAAAAAAAGTGAAGCAATTGAATTGCCAAAAGGTCTAACGAAAACGACATTCACACGTATTGCGAAGCAGATCATTGGAAGGCAAGGAACTATATTTTCTACAGCAGAACTCGCAGAAGATGTCGGAATTTCAAGTGTATCCACACGAAAGTATTTACACTATCTGGTTGAACATAAACTAATCGATAGCCATATAGTTTATCAAGGAACAGGTCGTCCGTTAACAAATTACCAACTGTTGCCTGAAAAAGCAGATATCCTTCAGTCGTTGCTTAAAAATTAATATACATGGTGTATTAATAAGCTTCCGGGCAGTTTGGCGACAGAAATAAGCAACTGCTTGAGTTGCTTATTTTAGTTACAAAAGTATTTGTTTGATTACATAATATATAATTTCTGAATAGTCCCTCTTATAGTTGAACTAATAAGAAAGCGTTTTCGGAGGGATGACAATGAAGGAAGTCGCATCAACTACCTGGCAGAAATTATGGCGTTCACATGACCAGGCAAAAGATTTACTAAATTTCTTTTCGTATAAGAAAAAACTAACGGCAGCAAATCATCATGAAGCTGCAGAAGGCGAACAGATTTCACCCCAACCCCCTAATCAGAACTCAGGTAAAAGTTCGTCCTATTCTACCGTCCAATTGGTAGGTCTCATTCTGGGTCCGCTTTTATTTATCATTATGATGTTCTTTTTATCTCCTGAAGGCATGAATCCAGAAGCCAAATCAGTACTGGCTGTGACACTGTGGGTAGCGACATGGTGGGTTACGGAAGCGATTCCAATCCCGGTCACATCGCTGCTTCCCATTTTTCTATTACCAGTGACAGGTGCTATGGAAGCCGATGTGGTAACGTCTTCCTACGGCAATGACATTATTTACTTGTTTTTAGGTGGTTTTTTCATTGCTACAGCAATGGAGAAATGGAACTTGCATAAACGGCTGGCATTGGCCATTATCTCTTTCATTGGTACAGGGACCCAAAGAATCTTGCTCGGTTTCATGATAGCTACAGCATTCCTATCTATGTGGGTTTCGAATACAGCAGCGGTTATGATGATGATTCCTATGGGATTGGCGATTACAGCCCAGGTAGCTACTGCGTTAAAAGGCACTCCGGAAGAAAAGGAATTGCCGAAGTTTGAAAAGGCACTTATTTTCGGAATTGGTTATGCGGGAACGATTGGCGGGCTCGGGACGCTTATAGGTACACCGCCCAATATTATTCTAGCGGCACAAGTTAAGGAATTATTCAATGTTGAGATTTCCTTTGCGGGCTGGATGCTCGTCGCAGTACCGATTGTCATAGTACTTTTGTTTTCTACTTGGATTTATCTTGGGCGCTTTGCATTTAAGATGAATATCAAAGGTCTTCCCGGTGGAAAAGAAGTAATTACCGAAGAACGAAAGGCATTAGGGAAGACATCGTTTGAAGAAAAAGCGGTGAGTGCAGTCTTCGCTTTTGCAGCGTTTATGTGGATCACACGTGAATTTCTTTGGATTAACATTCTTCCAGGTTTAAAAGACGGCATGATTGCGGTAGTAGCAGCGGCATTGCTATTTGCTATACCCACTTCCAAGAAAATCGGCAAACGAATTCTAGCATGGGAAGATTCAAAAGAAATTCCATGGGGAGTATTGCTATTATTTGGAGGAGGACTTGCCATTGCAGCAGGTTTTCGAGAAACGGGACTTTCTGAATGGATTGGATCACAACTGACAGCTTTGGATGGGTTCCATATAATCACTATTATTACTGCTTCCTCTTTACTGGTGCTGGCATTGACGGAGTTTACATCTAATACGGCAACAGCAACAATGATTCTTCCTGTATTGGCAGCACTTGCACTGTCTATGCATATACATCCATATGCTTTGATGGTACCAGCTGCTATGGCTGCAAACTGTGCTTTCATGTTACCGGTCGGCACACCTCCTAACGCTATCATTTTCGGAACGAATAAGCTCCGTTTAGGAGAAATGGTACGAGTCGGATTCATCATTAATGTGTTTGTACTCATACTGATTGTATTGGCTGCCTACTTCCTATTACCTCTGCTTTGGGGAATTGATTTACAAGTAGTGCCAGAAGAATTTTATACGAATTTTAAGTAAGAGAGAATTTGAGTACGCGGTAAACACACAATTCTTGAATCATTCAGGATTGTGTCACGACCAAGTACTTAAAACTAGCTTCGCTGTAGATTTTTGATAGGCGCTAGATTCTTGACAATGCTAAATTGTTTGGGATCTGGTGCTTTATTAATGGATACCAAATTATTTATTTTCCATCATTTCTTTTATTGAACTTTGTGGAAAACGTAGTCATCAATACTATAAAAATAGGTATTAAACTCCATAAAAAGAACCCCCAATTCTTTGTCAGTAAAGACAATGCTAAGAAGAAAGCAAGTGCGACAATTGAAATATAAACAGTGCGTTTTTGAAATTTATTCATTTTACACGCTCCTTTTCGTGGTACCAGTTATATGTATCGACGAACATGTTGGCAATATTGTGTATACGCCTCGCCGTAAATTTTTACTAAAGATTGTTCTTCGAGTATAACTTGTCGATTAAATAACCAAAAACCTAAGATCAAATATACTAATACAATCCAATTCGGATAAATGAGGAACTCACCCAATAAGACCATCCCAAAAGCAGTATATATTGGATTTCGACTGATGGAAAAAGCGCCAGTAGTAATCAAAGAACCTGGATTCTCTTCATCTATGCCAACTCTAAAGCTTTTGCCAAATGAAAGTAAACTGTAAACGAATAACAAGAGCCCACCGAAGCATAAAACCACACCAATCCAACTGACCACTTCATAGTAAAATAGCTCTGTTCCTAGCCTTGGGAAATGGAAGACGTTTGAAATAATTACATATAATAAAAGCAAAGCAAAGGGCGGTATGATGAAATCTTTTTTGTCCATTTTGCCGAATTTAAATACTTTAATACCGAATTTCTTTAACTGGATTGACCGAATAATCACCAGTATGATGAATATGATGATTGTTGTTACAGCAATGTATCCTTGCATTCATATCCCTCCTTTTAATCCCCTGTTTCCTTCATTATCTATAGATATCTTACCATGTTTAGGTACCAGGTCCACACACAACTTAGGCGCAATTCAGAATTGTTTAGGGACCTGGCACCTGTAATAAAGAGAAGAAAGTAGAAAAGAAATAGGAAGAGATCCAAGAATCTGCAATGAGTGTTATTGCGGAAAAGGGATATCATGCCACTACGATGGAAGATATTGCAGCCAAGTCGCTTCAGGTCGAAGATATCGAGATGTAGCGGTCAATTCGATTTATGCTGGTACTAATGAAATTATGAAAGTGATTATCGCGAAGAATATGGGGCTTTGAAGAAAGGTAGGTGAGTGGGGATCTTCAATCAAATATATATAAAGCTGTTAGTGAATAGCCTATTATTTATACTTAAAAACGCGATGAACCAACCATCGCGTTTTTATAGTTTACGGTTGGATAAGTACTTTGATACAACCGTCTTCTTTCTTATCAAAAATGGCATATGCATCTGCAGCGTCTTCCAATTTTACTTTGTGGGTAATAATATCTGTCGGATCGAATTCTTTTGCTTCGATTTTTTTATATAGCTCAGGCATTAAGTGAATAACGGGTGCTTGTCCCATTTTTAAGGAAACGTTGCGTGTGAAGAAATCGCCAAGTGGGAAGTTGTTCGCATCCGTCGCATAGACACCTGTTAATTGCACCGTACCAAACTTCCGTACCACTTGTGAGGCGGTGATAATCGGGCTGATCGTTCCGAATTGATTATCTCCACTGGACCCAAATGTTTCACCTGGTTGCACCGTTCCATCCATACCTACACAATCAATGACGACGTCTGCGCCGCCTTTCGTTTCTTCATGCAATAATTTGCCAATATCGTCATGTTCTTTAAAATTATAGGTTTCTACTTTATTAGTTTTTTCCGCATGCTTCAAGCGATAATCGACATGGTCTACCGAAATGACTCGTTTGGCACCTTGCATCCATGCAAATTTTTGTGCCATTAATCCAATTGGACCGGAACCTAAAATAATGGCTGTATCGCCTTTTTTCAAGCCGCTATGAAGGACACTCCAATAGGCTGTAGGAATGACATCAGATAGTAAAGCGAGATGCTCGTCATCTAGCTCGCTATTTTCTGGAACTTTAAATGACGTGAAGTCCGCATATGGAACACGTAAATATTCAGCTTGGCCACCTGGGAAGTTTCCATTTGGCTCAGCAAATCCGAATAGTCCTCCAACTTCTCCATGTGGATTGGATTCATCACATTGACTTTCCATTTCATGTTGGCAGAAGAAACATTCACCGCACCCTATATTAAACGGAATGACGACCCGGTCGCCTTTCTTTACGGTTTTCACTTCAGAACCTACTTCTTCGACAATCCCCATCGGCTCATGACCCACTACATAATCTTGCTCGGGCACAATCCCGCCATGATACAGATGCAAATCCGATCCACAAATACCACTTGTCGTAATGCGTACGATTACATCACTAGTTTCTTGGATACTCGGAGCTTTCACTTCTTTAGTGACCATCGACTTCTTTCCTTGAAATGTTACTGCTTTCATACCATCACATCCTTTTTGCGTTGTGTTTATTTTGTACCCGTCTACTTTCTATGTAAACTACATAAGTAGGAATATGATGATTGATACCTAGTAGATGAAAGAATGGTAAACATAACGATGTAAGTATGTTAAAAGAAGTGCTATAAAGGGAAGTGAAGAATAAGGAGGGATTCATTCATGTTACAAGAAAGCGAATTGAAGCATGTACAACGATCTGTTGAATTAGCAGAAATGGCGCTACGTAAAGGAGATCAGCCATTTGGTTCGGTGTTGGTTTCAGCGAGTGGTGAAGTGTTAGCTGAAGACCATAATCGTACAAGTGGTGGCGACCCGACGCAACATCCCGAATTTGCTTTAGCGCGATGGGCGGCAGATCATATGGACGCAGAAGACAGGGTGAAAGCGACAGTATTTACGTCAGGTGAACATTGCCCGATGTGTGCGGCAGCGCATGGTTTAGTCGGTTTGGGACGAATTGTCTATGCGAGTTCATCGAAACAGTTAATGCAGTGGAAGAAAGAAATGGGTGTGACTACGCCTACTTCTGTAAAGAGTTATCCAATTCAAGAAATGGTGCCTGCTATCGAAGTAGTGGGGCCGGTAGAAGGGTATGCGGAGCAAGTGCGAGAGTTGCAACGGCAGTACTATCAGAAGAATAATTGAAGTAGATTATGGGAAGAGAGCCGTTTGTTTAGGCTCTCTTTTTATCTCGCTAGTTTTTTCAATACTTTATTAAAAAGCAATGAAATGTGGAAAAATAGTAAAGAGGCAAAAACACCCAGTATGAATATATTAGATAGCAGCAAACCTGAAATGTCTCCATCTATCAATAATGAAGTGAGTAATAGTATCCCCACAATTACTAATCCACCTACTATATAGATAAGGAAGTACATGCTATATTTTTGAACTTCATTCCGAAACGTGAACTTGTCAAAATATATATCTACATAATGCGAATACGGTATCCCAGCAACTATATATATGGGTATTGAATAAAGAAAATAGAGTACGAATAATGCGTCATAAGGAAAGTACCCAACGTCGGCTTGTTGTTTCGCTAAGGGGGTGTATTCGTTAAAAGCTAAGGATAAAGAAAATACGATTGCGGAAAGTATAGCGATAAGAAGTTTTCTCGGAAATTTCATATACTTCACCTCTATTCATACTACATTTATAAAATTAGTGTCTTGACATTGAAAGGGATGCGATTGCGGTTGGAACCCGTTGATCTGCGCTACAGCCGGACGCGTGTCTTATGGGAGGGCGGTGAACCACATCCCTCCGCTTCGCCGGGGTGTTTCACCTGTCCCTCTGATCCCCCCCAGAGCCGGCTTCCGCTCCGATCAACTATGTGAATATTTCAAACATTATTCTGTAAACGCCCCCGATTACGGAGGAAAGTTGGGACTATATGATGCCGAGAAACCGCCATATATTAGTCAGTTATTTTGGAACTACATCTATCTTTTCTATTCCACGTTGAGGGGGATCAGAATCTAATTGAGCTCCGTCCCAATAAACAATTACGTGGGCCCCCACTTCTAATTCTTTGTACTTACTAGTTTCAAAACCGTAATATGCTCCCTCTTTTTCTTGAGCAAGGTTTAGTAACTCATCTTCTTTCTTATTAGATATATCTTCTTCACTGATATTTGGTACAACTAGTATTTGGCTCCGCCCATCTTGAGTCTCTCTTATATCAACAATAATGCCTTCTTGTTGTTTCGAAGTACTATCCTGATCTTCCAAGTCATTTGCTTGTTCTTGCCCGCAACCAGCTATTAGGAAACTCCATGCGACGAATAAAGTAAGTAATTTTTTCATTAACTTCCCCTCCTATCGTAGTAGACTGTTCTTTTATAGTTTAGTTACAACACTTTATTCAGCATTGGTATAAAAAAGCATTGGGTATTTCAATGCTTTGTTTGTTAGCTACACTAAAATTAGAGGGAAAATGAGTAAAAGTTACATTTATCTGATTATAAAATGTGGCTTTAACAAGTTATTAATAGCTTTTATTCCATAATTCATTTTCATTGTCATACATAATCGATACATATGCATGTTCGATTTTCAATTCATTCTGCAGATAATTAATAAAAGATAAAAACATTTTTTCGCTTACTTCTTCTTTATTGTTATTTAACCTAATATTAAGCGAAGGTATACCTCCTACCTCATAAGATGCCGTAAGAGATATCCCTTTTGCTTCACCGAATTTTTGATTTATATAACTATCAATTTTTGGTTTTACTTGTTTAAGGAATTCTTCTTCTTCCTGAATTGATATATCATCTTCCATTTTTCCAGTTTTTCTGTTTTCATAAACCATAAACGATTTTTGTGTCTCTGTATCAATAACCATTGCAGCATAATCGTAATTTCCGGATTTCTGTTCACTATTATAATAGACATCTGAAATTTCGTATTTCATTTCTGGATATTTTGTTTGGAGGTATTGTTCTGCTTGTTCAGTTGCCTTTTCCATTTCTTTTTCATCTGGTACCAATGACGCTCTAAGTTCCATGAATAAAAAGACAGTCCCCAATAGTAGTACTAACAATATCCCTGAAACTATCCATATAAATTTGCTCCAACCCTTTTTCAAATTCATCATTTCACCTCCCTATAATAAGTATCACTTTAATACGAAAACAATTATATAAATAAGACTTCGAAGAGAAAAAAGGTTTTTCGTCATAACTGATTGAATTGCAGACTGAGGAGGTGGTATCCTTCCTGTGTAATAATAATCTCTGTGTTATGATAGCAGGATAAATTAAAACTTGTCGGTGGAAGGGGAAAAGCGTCTCCAAACCGCAGATTAACTATATAACAAGGGGAGGAATCATAAAGTGATTATTCAACCAATTAAAGCCTTTTCCGATAATTATATATGGTGCATTCAAGAAGAAACAGAGGTAGTGGTGGTGGATCCAGGTGAAGCGAAAGGTGTCCTTGATTACCTGGAAGAAAAGCAGCTTCGTTTGGGGGCCATTCTTTTAACTCATATGCATGAAGATCATACTGGCGGGGTACGGGAGATTCTTGTGAGTCATCCGGAAAGTCTTGTTTATGGACCGAAAGAAACGAAAGACTTGGTGAATAGTGTTGTAAAGGAAGGGGACTCCTTTAACTTGTTGAGCCAAACTTTCCAAGTCTACGAATCAGGAGGTCATACGCATGGCCATATCAGTTTTTTAATGGGAAATCATCTCTTTTGCGGGGATGCCTTGTTTTCAGCAGGATGTGGTCGGGTTTTTACCGGCGATTACGAATCTCAATATGAAACTTTGCAGAAATTTAAGCGCTTGGATGATGATATACAAGTTTATCCGGGTCACGAGTATACCGAAACTAATTTACGTTTTGCATACGAAATGCATCCCAATCATAAAAAAATCTCCAACTCATTGGAAGAAGTTCGGGAATTGCGTGCGAAAGGACAGCCAACGCTTCCGACAACGATCGGCAGGGAGAAGGAAATTAACCTCTTTCTGCAAGCGGAAACATTGGAAGACTTTATCGAATTACGTAACGCCCGTGATGAATTCTAGAACAATTAACTTTATTCAATCGCATAAAGTGAACTGATATAGTATCTATGATAAGATAAGGTCAATAAAATGATGGAGGATGATAGTGATGAACCAAGTACTCGTTGAAATTTGTTTACGTGTTAGAGACATTGATGCTACTTTAGATTTTTATACGGAGCTTTTTGATTTTGAAGTAGCCAGTCGCAGAGAATTCCCTAATGATAAATTTGATTTAATCTATCTAAATTCACCAGGTTCTTCCGTACAAATAGAACTTACGTATAATTATGATGCAGAACCATATGTTATAGGAAATGGTTTCAGTCATTTAGGCGTAACAGTAAATGATTTAGAAAAAATGCATGAAATTTGTAAAGTTTCTTCTTATGAAACAGGTGAATTAAAAGGACTTTCAGGCGAAGCACCTTCTTACTTCTTTGTTACTGATCCTGATGGCTATAGAATCGAAGTTAAGCGTAAGCACTAAAATGTTCTAAATACAAAAATGATTGTAAAAAGCCTAACCTCCAGCCTCTACTTACAAAATAGAGATTGAGGTGTAGGCTTTTATTTTGGTTCTATAATACATGTTGGGGTCTTTGAATTTATGAATTCTGAGATTTTTATCTGAATGTCAGGGGAAGGACTAACATTTTCCGGATGAAGATTGTGCAGCACTCTTCTAAATTCTTTTGATTCGAGATTCAATGCCTTCATATAATCAACACCTTTATCTTTATCAGTATAATTTTACCTTATAGTATACAGTTCCAATGGATTAATTGCTAATTAGGTGTGTGACCAAATACTTGTTACTGCAATCGCACCCGTTAGCTCGGATAGTGGTTGAAACTCGTTGATCTGCGCTCCAGCCGGACGCGTTCCGGAGGGCGGGCGGTGAACCACACCCCTTCGCTTCGCTCGCTGGGTGTTTCACCTGTCCCGCTGATCCTCCCGGAGTCGCCGGCTTCCGCTCCGATCAACTAAGTTGCTATGAATAACCATGTTAAACAATCGCGCCCGATTCTTGCACAATCTTGGTCCCTTTAAGCCATCTTTTGAAGAAAAATTAACCTTACTTAATGGCTTTTTGAATCGACTGGAGTTTCTTTAATTCTCAAAACAACAACCGATATCAAAGACAATAGATTCAGACAGAGTAATATCCAGTTATATAAGTTAGTCGAACCCTCTAGAAGATAGGTTCC
>NZ_PDYV01000007.1:0-146294 GCF_002743235.1 Sporosarcina sp. P25 | reverse complement strand
CAAGCTTTACTCAAAGAGTCTAGTAACGATGGCGAAGAGGTCACACCCGTTCCCATACCGAACACGGAAGTTAAGCTCTTCAGCGCCGATGGTAGTTGGGGGTTTCCCCCTGTGAGAGTAGGACGTTGCTAGGCTTTATTTTTTTTGCTTATTTTCAGTGGTCCCGTGGTGTAGCGGTTAACATGCCTGCCTGTCACGCAGGAGATCGCGGGTTCGATTCCCGTCGGGACCGCCATATTCTAACATTCCAAAACGATTTCACCTTAATGGGTGCAATCGTTTTTTTATTGTAAATAAACAAGGTTGTCTTCTTAGCTTTTGTTTTGCAAGGTTTTTCTGTACACTAGTACTATAATAGGAAGAGAAGGGTGAGTTGGCTGTGTGGAAGAAAGAAATTAAGTCTGTTGTAGAGATGGAGAATTTAGCTGCCAAGATTGGTAGCTATCTAAGACCTCCTGATGTTCTGACACTTGAGGGCGATCTCGGAGCTGGTAAGACAACATTCACAAAAGCGCTTGCAAAAGCAATGGGCGTCACACGGACGGTCAGTAGTCCTACTTTTACGATTATCAAGCAGTATGAAGGGGATTACCCTTTCAATCATTTGGATGTATATCGGTTAGCCAATAGCGAGGAAGACTTAGGTTGGGACGAACTGTTTTATGGAGATGCGATTTCTGTGGTGGAATGGGCACAATTTATTGAAGAAGAGTTGCCTGAACATCGATTAGAATTGGTCATCCATCATACGGGGCCCGATTCCCGTAGAGTTGAATGTACGCCAAAAGGTGAACGATTTACACGTATTTGTGAGGAGATTTTTACATGATATGGTTAGGTATAGATACAGCAAATTCACCTTTATCTGTAGCAATCGTTAAAGATGATGTATTACTTATCGAAGAGTCAAGCATGATGAAGATTAATCATTCTCTACGTGCGATGCCAGCAGTGGAAGAGGCGTGTCGTAAAGCTAGTATTACCCCTTCGGAAATAGACGCTATTGCTGTTTCTGAGGGCCCTGGTTCGTATACAGGCGTTCGGATTGGCGTGACAATTGCGAAGACGCTAGCTTGGACGCTTGATAAGCCTCTTTATGGTGTATCGAGTCTAAAGGCTTTAGCGGTGAATGGACAACTGTTCAACGGTCTGATCTGTTCCATAATGGATGCTAGAAGATCTAACGTTTACACAGGTGTCTATCGAGCGAAGGGGACTGAATTGGTCAATGTGTTAGAAGATCAGCACTGTGCACTTGCAGAGCTGTTGGAGAAGTTAAAAGAGTATGAAGAGACGGTTTTATTTGTTGGAGAAGATGTGAAATTGTATGAATCAATTATTCGTGAGCATCTTGGAGAGCAAGCATATATTGCTTCATTTGCATTGAATGTGCCACGTGCATCTTCTGCTATCTTACTAGCGCAAAGTGAGAACCAACCCGAAACGGTCCATACGTTTACGCCACAGTATAAGCGGATTACTGAGGCAGAAGCTAATTTGGTGAAGAAGGAGTCTTCCCATGAGTAATGAAGTGCTATTCCGAAAGATGACGTATGAGGATATTCCAGCGGTTGCGGGAATAGAACTCGAATCGTTTGCGACGCCTTGGACAGAAGAGATTTTCGAGCATGAATTAACAGGAAATGAATATGCGCATTATATTGTAGCGGATTTAGACGGTGAAGTGATTGGGCATTGCGGTATGTGGATTGTTCTCGATGAATGTCATATTACCAATGTGGCCGTACTTTCGGCTTACCGAGGTAAAGGCTATGGAGAGGATCTGATGCGCCAAGCGATGGAGTTGTGCCGCTTGAATGAAGTGAAGTCCATGACGCTTGAAGTGCGTGTGAGTAATGAGCCAGCACGGATGTTGTATCGTAAGTTAGGTTTTCAAGAAGGCGGTATCAGGAAAAACTATTATACAGACGACCATGAAGATGGACTCGTCATGTGGGTGGAATTCTAATGGATAAAGATCATTATATTTTAGGTATTGAAACAAGTTGTGATGAAACAGCAGCTTCTATAGTGAAAAATGGTACAGAAATTATTTCATCTATTGTTTCGTCACAAATTCAGCAACAAAAGCAATTCGGGGGTGTCGTTCCCGAAATAGCTTCGCGTCTGCATGTGGAACAAATTACACTGGTAATTGAGGAAGCATTGAATGAAGCGAAGCTTGTACCAAGTGATTTGGAAGCGGTCACTGTGACAGAAGGGCCTGGATTAGTAGGAGCCCTGTTGATCGGTATCAATGCAGCGAAGGCTTTTGCATTTGCGAATCAGTTACCATTGATTGGTGTGCATCATATTGCAGGCCATGTCTATGCCAACCAATTGATTCATGAGATGGAGTTTCCTTTGCTGGCGCTCATCGTCTCAGGGGGTCATACCGAGCTTGTCGTCATGAAATCACATGGTTCATTTAAATTGATCGGTGAAACGCGTGATGATGCTGCAGGCGAAGCCTATGATAAAGTAGCTCGTGTACTTGGTTTGCCTTATCCAGGAGGTCCACAAGTAGATCGGCTGGCGCTAGCGAGTGATGAAAGTATTGACTTCCCACGCGCTTGGCTTGAAAAAGATTCGTATGATTTCAGTTTTAGTGGACTGAAATCTGCAGTTATCAATTATAAGCATAATATCGAGCAAAAAGGCGGAAAGATCAATCATGATCATGTTGCGGCGGGCTTTCAACAAAGTGTTGTCGACGTACTGACAGTCAAGACAGTGAAAGCGGCAAAAGAATATGATGTGAAGCAAGTGATTGCAGCAGGTGGTGTAGCTGCCAATCAAGGACTGCGAAACTCATTGACTGCTGCACTTGAAAAAGAAGGAATTCCTTTTTATGTTCCACCTATTTCATTGTGCACAGATAATGCGGCGATGATTGCCGCGGCTGGCTATGAGATGTGGAAAAGTGGTGTTCGAAGTGATTCTAGTATGAATGGTCGACCTGGAATGTCATTAAAATCATGGAATTAATGAAGATACACACAATTTGCTAACTTTCAGCAAATTGTGTGTTTTTTTGTTAGACGAATATTCGTTTGTCAAGAGGGAACGTTCGTACTTATGCACAGTTTGTGGATAGAATGTTAGTAACATTTGTAACCTGTGAATGGTAAACGGATACATAATGGATAACTATGTGGACTAATAAACATATAATTGTGGATAACGTGGATAACTATGTTCATATGTGTTCAAATGGGGATTTATTCTGTGGAGAAGATTGTGGAGAAATAAAGTGTATTTTAGCTACCATTTTTTAATGAAAGTATGAAAATGACGAATGATAGGAGGAACGGAGGGGTTCTTGTCGCAATTTGTCGTCTAGTTGTTCGGCAAAGATAGTTGAAGCATGGTGTTTATATACAAGTGTTCATAAAGTTTCTTGATTGCCCTATAGAATGTGATGTGCGCTTTATGTGATGCTGCAAACGCTCATAGTTTCTAGGCATCCGCCCTATGAGATAACATATCCGCTCATACCTCTCCGGCATATGCTCAATGCAACCGCGTACCCGCTCATACCTCTCCCGCATACGCTCAATAAAACCGCGTACCCGCTCATAACCAAGACTCTATAGACAAAAAAGCATCAAGAACCATTCAGTTCTCAATGCTCATTTCGTTTTAGACAATTTCAAGTTCCAGACGTCTTTACAAGTTCTCTAACTCATCTTGAAGTAACAACCACTCTTCGGATTGTTCGTCATGGGCAGTCTGGATTTCATCGATTTGACGTTGGATATCCATTAGTGCGATGTGATCGTTCGCTAGTTCGGGTTCTAGTAGTTTTGCTTGCAAAGATTCAATTTCTTCGTCGAAGGCTTCGAGTTTATTCTCTAAGTCTGCAATGGATCTCTTAAGCCGTCGTTCATGGCGTTGGTTTTCTTTATTCGTCACTTCTTTCTTGACGGTAGGTTGTTTTGCTCGTTGTTCGAGTTGTGTTGCCGCTAATATCTCTTCCGTCTCAGTTTTTTTCTCGACGAAGTAATCGTAATCACCCAGGTATTCCACTGCTCCATCGTCACTCATTTCGATAACTTTGGTTGCAAGTCGATTGATAAAGTATCGGTCATGAGATACAAACAAAATCGTTCCGGGGAAATCATCCAGTGCATTTTCTAATATCTCTTTGCTATCGAGATCTAAATGATTCGTTGGCTCGTCCAATATCAAAGTATTGGATTTCTCGAGCATTAATTGTGCCAATGAAAGACGCGCTTTTTCTCCACCTGACAGGGAAGAGACGCGCTTTTCTATATCGTCACCTGTGAACAGGAAGCGTCCGAGTAGTGAGCGGACATCTTTCTCATTCATTAGTGGCCAGTCGTCCCATATTTCCTGCAAGACGGTGCCGGAACCGATAAGTGTTGCTTGATTTTGATCATAGTAACCAAATTGGACATGGGTGCCGTAGCGAATTTCTCCGCCCATCAATTCGTTACGCTTTACTATAGTTTTAAGCAACGTGGATTTGCCGACACCGTTCGGTCCGACAAATGCTACGCGATCACCTTTATAAATACGCAGATTAATATTCTTTGATACAGGTTCTTCACCATAGCCAATTTTGACATCGTCTAGCGACAGTACATCGTTACCGCTTGGTCGGTCAATCGAGAAGGAGAAGTTCGCAGATTTCTCGTCGCCATCGGGAGATTCCATCCAGTCCCTACGCTCTAGTTGTTTCCGTCGACTCTTGGCCATTTTGGAAGTGGACGCACGCGCAATATTCTTCTGAATGAATTCCTCCAGCTTGGCACGTTCATCCTTTTCTTGAATGAACAACTTCTGATCGCGTTCATAGTTCTTCGCTTTCTCATCTAAGTATGAGCTGTAATTACCGCTGTATCTTGTGACTTTCCGTCGAGATACTTCATATACAGTAGTAACTACTTTATCGAGGAAGTATCGATCATGTGAAACGATTAGAATCGCACCTTCATAGCCTGACAAATACCGTTCGAGCCAATTCAATGTTTCAATATCCAAGTGATTCGTCGGTTCATCGAGTATCAACAAATCTGGCTTACTCAAAAGCATCCTCGCAAGCGCTAAACGAGTCTTTTGACCGCCTGATAGTAAGTGCACGGGCTTGTCGAAATCATCTGGGTAAAACCGCATGCCGTGAAGCACAGAACGGGCATCAGCTTCAAACTGATAGCCGCCTGCCTCCTTAAATTCAATTTGCAGTTCATCGTATTCCGTCATGATGCGAGCATAGCGATCCGCATCTTCATACACCGCAGGATTCGACATTTCATGCTCTAGAGCGCGCAGACGACTTTCCTTTTTACGAAGTGGCGCAAATACCGTCATCACTTCATCCCAAATCGCTAATTCCGAATCTAGTCCGCTGTGCTGCTCGAGATAGCCCATACGTACATCTTTAGGAATGATGATATCTCCTTCATCCGCGGATATTTCACCTGCAATAATTTTCAATAATGTTGATTTTCCAGCACCATTTCGTCCGACCAGTGCGACGCGGTCTCGATGCTGTACTTCGAGACGGACGTTCTCTAGTAGATCCGTGCCGGAAAAAGACTTGGTCAGTCCATTTACTTGTAAAATAATCAAGCCCCACACCTCTATTCCTTATTAGTTTAATGGAATGGGGCGTCCCATGCAATAATCGGCTTTACAATGAACTCGTTGTGCTGTACGATAAAAGCGGCTATACCCTTGTTCAGGGGTTGGTCATTGAAGTGACAATGGAGGTAGGGCACAGCTGTGAGTAAACCTAGAATTCCGCAGGCAACATCAAAACGGTTGCCTTTATATTATAGATTTTTACGAAATTATGCAGATAAGGGTGTACAACGCATTTCATCAGGCGAATTAAGTGAAGCAATGAAGATTGATGCAGCAACCATTCGCAGGGATTTCTCGCATTTTGGGGCGCTTGGACGTAAAGGATACGGCTATGACGTTGATTCGTTATTGCAATTCTTCCGCGAAACACTTGATCAAGATGAAGAAACCAAAGTGGCATTGATCGGAGTAGGTAGTCTCGGCAACGCTTTTTTGAAATACAATTTTCAAAAGATCCACAATACGAAAATTGTCGTGGCATTCGATCCGAAAGCACCGCATGAAGGTGAATTAAAGAACGAAATTCTGATTTATCCACCTGATCGTATTGAAGAGAAAATTAATGAACTAGGTATTGAAATGGTTATTTTGACCGTGCCATCACGTGTTGCACAAGAATTGACGGATCGTCTCGCTACAACGTCTGTGAAAGGGATATTGAACTTTACTCCAGAACGGCTGGCGGTACCAGATACAATCCGTATTCAGACCATCGACTTGTCCGTTGAGTTGCAAACACTGATTTATCTTATCAAAACGGACGTAAAAGATTCACAAATTACGTGACACCACGATAGTAAAATTATAGGTTTTCATGTAGAATAGACATATTATGAGGAGGTGGCCAACATGGCTCCAGGTATCGGAAGTTTACTGATTATCGCTGTGATTGCATTGCTTATATTTGGTCCTAAGAAATTACCTGAAATCGGTAAAGCATTCGGTTCTTCATTGCGTGAGTTTAAAAACGCAACAAAAGGCCTTACAGAAGACGAGGATGACGTAAAAAAGGTTGAAGACAAGAAAGAAGAAGTGCGCTGAGTTAGGGTGTTATTCTAATGGCAGATAAAGACTTAACAATCATTGAACATATAGATGAAGTTCGAAAACGGCTGATGGTAATCGTCGTTTTCTTTATTGTTGGGGCAATCGGTAGTTTCTTTTTAGCGAAGCCGTTGATTAATTTTATACAGTTCGATACACCGGCTGAACAAGTCACATTGAATGCATTTAACGTCGTGGATCCAGTTGTGATCTATTTGAAGGTCATTGTGTTTCTTGCGATTGTTATTATTTCACCGGTTATCATGTATCAATTTTGGGCCTTTATTTCACCGGGCCTTCGTGACTTGGAACGGCGTGTCACGCTATCGTATATCCCGTTTGCTTTTCTCCTGTTTTTAGCGGGAATTAGTTTCTCTTATTTTATATTGTTGCCGTATGTCATGAAATTCATGATTAACCTGTCAGGTCAATTAAACATTGAGCAGACAATCGGTATTAATGAGTATTTCTCTTTTTTATTCTCACTATTATTGCCGTTCGGTTTTGTCTTTCAATTACCGATCGTCATTTTATTTTTATCGCGTCTCGGCGTGTTGCAACCTAAAGTGCTCGTCAAAATACGGAAAGTCGCGTATTTCGTCTTGTTCGTTATTGCGGCGTTCATTACACCACCGGATATCGTATCGCATTTATTCACCTCGGTTCCGCTATTCATCTTATATGAGATCAGTATCGTGATTTCACGTCTAGGCTATCGGAAGTTCGAGAAATCTGAACGTCTACGCCAGATGGAAGAAGTGAAAGCAGAACAACAGCGTCAAATTGATGAAGTGATGAATAAACCGGATGATAATTAAATCAATTCAATTCAGATCCTCTTGCTAATGCGAGAGGATCTTTTTAGTTTACGTTGTAACGACCGAATATGGGTTCATTTACCAATGTCCCTATGGTAAACTATCTAAGAATAGAATGAGTAGGGGGAAATGAATACAAGTGAATAGAAAAAAGACTCCAACTAGATGGAGCAAGTGGCTACTAGGTGCAATGTTGCTTATGGCGAGTGTTACGACTCCTATTATAGAAGGTCAAGCAGCTGCGGCTCAGCAGTCGTATAAAGGATTAGAAATAGGAATTAATCAAGTTATGTCAAGTCAACGTATGCGTGGTACACGAAGCAGTGTCATTGTACGTGAAGCGGATACTAATCGCATTGTCTATCAATATCGTGGCAATCAAGGTGTCACACCCGCTTCAAACGTCAAAGTTCTAACAAGTACATCAGCCCTTGAAGTGTTAGGAAAAGATTATACATTCGATACAGATGTTCTAACGAATGGTACAGTGAAAAATGGCATTCTCGACGGTCATCTGTATTTGCGTGGGACAGGCGATCCGACATTACTTGAATCTGACTTATTGCGTATGGCCCGACAAATGCGTGAATCAGGTATCCGTTCCGTAACTGGACATATCGTGGCGGACGATACATGGTTTGATACACAACGTCTATCACCGGGTATTCATAAGTCAGACGAAACGTATTATTACGCAGCACAAGTTTCAGCACTGACGATCTCGCCAAATAAAGACTATGATGCAGGTACGACAATCGTTGAAGCGAAGCCGACACGAAACGGGAAAGCGGGAGCTGTCACATTGACTCCTCACACGGATATCGTAAAAGTCGTCAACCGCACACGTACTGTACCAAAAAACCAGCGCAACACAGTGACGATGAAACGTCAGCAAGGTACGAACACGATTATTGTTTCAGGAAACGTACCACTCAACTCAAACGGCAAGCGTCAATGGGTAACGGTATCTAATCCGACAGCCTATACAGCAGATGTCTTCAAACGCGCACTGGCTAAAGAAGGTATCAAGCTTCAACCAACTGCTCGTGTAACACGTGGAAAAACACCTGCGAGTGCAGAGTTACTAGCAAAGAAAGAATCGATGTCGTTGTACTATTTAATGATGCCGTTCATGAAATACAGCAACAACTCTCACGCAGAAATCTTGGCGAAGTCCATGGGCCGCGCGGTATATAATGAAGGAAGCTGGAATGCCGGCTTGCGTGTGGTGAGGGAAACGTTAGAAAAAAACAGCATTAGCACAAAAGGTATTTATTTAGAAGATGGTTCAGGTATGTCGCATAAGAATAAAATTCCTTCCGAGAAGATTGCGGAAGTGTTGTATGCAGCCCAGTCTAAAGAATGGTATCCGGCATTTGAGCGGTCGTTGCCAATCGCAGGTGTGAACGACCGTATGCTAGGTGGAACGTTGCGCAACCGTTTGACGAGTCCTATTGTCAGAGGCAAAGTGCAGGCGAAGACTGGTTCGCTCAACGGTACGGATTCGTTGTCGGGCTATGTGAAGACGAAGAGCGGACAAGAGTTGATCTTCAGTATCCTGACAGAGAACGTCAAAGGAACAGCAAAGCCTGATATTGATAAGATGGTACAGGTAATGGCTGCGCAGTAAAGACTTTGAGAGTGGGTAAGGCACCGTTGATCGACGTTCCAGGCGGACGCGTTTTGGAGGGCTCGCGGTGAGCCAACTAGTCACTTCGTTCCTTTAGTTGTCTCACCTGTCGAGCTGATCCTCCCAGAGTCGCCGCCTTCCACTTACGATCAACTAGTTTTCATTTCTAATTATAGTAAGTGAAAGTGAAGTTACACGAATTATATAATGACGTTATCATAATCTCCTTGTAGGGATTGGAGTGGAAGCAGGGGCCACGCCCTCAGGAAAGCGTCCCCTGCTGGAACTCCAATCCCCAAGCCCAATTTAACTTTATATATATCCACATTAAAAAATCTCCCCATTCACGGGGAGATTTTTTCTATTGCAGGAATAATACGATACTCTGTTGCATATCTTGTAATTGTTGCAGTTTATCCGCATTCCATTGCACGACAGTGACGAAACTGTTCATGAGGAAATGGGCAATCATCGGGGTTAGCAGACGCTTGGTCTTGTAATAGACGAAGGCGAACGCGAGACCTGGCATTAAGTACATCAGCAAGTGTTGCAACTCACCGTGCACAGCTGCAAATACGATGGCGCTGACAATCGCAGCGACCCAGAAGTTCGTCTTTGTGTACAAGCCACCGAAGATAATCCGACGGAACACAACTTCTTCAAGGAACGGTGCAAACAACACCATGGCAAAGATGATAATAGGAGCGGTTTTTGAGATATTCGACAATAACTCTGTGTTCTCGGAACCAGCGGTCACACCGAACACGGACTCAATCGCGGCGCCTACAATCTGTCCAGCCATGGCAAGGAAGAAACCGAGTACTCCCCATAGAAGAACGCTTCCGAATCCAGAAGGCTTTCCTTTAAATACAGGTAAGAACTTTTTATTTCGTAACAAGAACGCGGCGATTATGAGTGCTGCGACACCTTGCGTGATAAATAACGTCCAGGCGAAACCTTGAGAAACGGCTTCTACTTTAGACAAGCCTTTGCCGGTAAAGTACACAATTAATTCAGGGGCAAGAAAAATGCTGGCAATCTGCAGCAACACATACGACATGAAAATCATTAGAGCAACAACCCAGTTTTTCACGGTGCACAACCTTTCTTTCATACATGTTGACTAGTTTAACGCGAAAAAAGACGTTTTGCAAAAGAAGAAAATGTCGAACGCTTTTACTTGCAATTATGTGTGAAATTCTTTAATATAAGAGTTGTGTTAGCACTCGACATAAGTGAGTGCTAAGAAAATTAAAAACTACACATTATCTCGAGGAGGTTGTTTCATTTGTTGAAACCACTAGGTGACCGTATCATTATCGAATTAATCGAAGCAGAAGAAAAAACATCAAGCGGCATTGTTCTACCGGACTCTGCGAAAGAAAAGCCACAAGAAGGAAAAGTTATTGCTGCTGGTACAGGCCGTGTTCTTGAGAACGGACAGCGCGTCGAACTAGAAGTAACTGAAGGCGACCGCATCATCTTCTCAAAATACGCAGGCACTGAAGTGAAGTATGAAGGTACTGAATACTTGATCCTTCGTGAAAGCGACATTCTTGCAATTATTGGATAATTAATTTAAAAGTTAAAGTAGTAGAAAAATAGAAAACTCTGGAGGGTATCAAATACAATGGCTAAAGAACTTAAATTTAACGAAGATGCACGTTCCGCAATGCTCCGCGGTGTAGATACACTAGCAGACGCTGTAAAAGTAACACTTGGACCAAAAGGTCGTAACGTCGTACTTGAACGCAAATTCGGTTCACCACTTATTACAAATGATGGTGTAACGATTGCAAAAGAAATCGAGCTTGAAAATGCATTCGAAAACATGGGCGCAAAGCTTGTAGCAGAAGTTGCATCCAAGACGAATGACATCGCAGGTGATGGAACAACAACAGCAACTGTCCTTGCACAAGCCATGATTCGTGAAGGCTTGAAAAACGTAACAGCTGGCGCAAACCCGGTCGGTATCCGTAAAGGGATCGAAAAAGCGGTAATCGCAGCAGTAGAAGGCCTTCAGAGCGTTTCCGATGAAATTGAAAGCAGACAAGAAATCGCACAAGTTGCGGCTATCTCTTCTGGAGATGAAGAAGTCGGTGAGTTGATTTCACAAGCAATGGAGCGCGTAGGTAACGATGGTGTCATCACAATCGAAGAATCTAAAGGCTTCATTACAGAACTTGACGTGGTAGAAGGTATGCAATTCGACCGTGGCTACGCATCTGCTTATATGGCAACTGACACAGACAAAATGGAAGCAGTACTTGATAATCCATATGTCTTGATTACAGATAAGAAAATCAACAACATCCAAGAAATTCTTCCTGTGCTTGAGCAAGTTGTTCAGCAAGGTAAACCATTGTTGATTATCGCAGAAGACGTTGAAGGTGAAGCTCTAGCTACACTAGTTGTCAATAAACTTCGCGGTACATTCAACGCAGTAGCAGTTAAAGCACCAGGCTTCGGCGATCGCCGTAAAGCTATGCTTGAAGACATCGCTATCCTAACTGGCGGTCAAGTGATCACAGAAGATCTAGGACTTGATCTGAAATCTGCTGACCTTACTTCATTAGGACGAGCTGCGAAAATCGTAGTAACAAAAGATAATACAACAATTGTAGAAGGTAGCGGTGACGCAGGTTCTATCGAATCACGCGTTGGCCAAATTCGTTCACAGTTGGAAGAAACAACTTCTGAATTCGACAAAGAGAAATTGCAAGAACGTCTAGCTAAACTAGCTGGCGGTGTAGCGGTTATCAAAGTCGGAGCTGCAACTGAAACAGAGTTGAAAGAGCGCAAACTTCGTATTGAAGACGCATTGAACTCCACACGTGCAGCAGTAGAAGAAGGAATTGTATCTGGTGGAGGTACTGCACTAGTTAACGTCTACAAGCAAGTAGAAGCATTACTTGAAGATACTGAAGGCGATGTATCTACTGGTATTAAGATTGTACTTCGTGCACTTGAAGAACCAGTACGTCAAATCGCAACGAACGCGGGCCTTGAAGGTTCTATCGTAGTAGACCGCTTGAAGCGCGAAGAAGTCGGCATTGGCTTTAACGCAGCAGAAGGCACATGGGTAAACATGGTAGAAGCAGGTATCGTAGATCCAACGAAAGTAACTCGTTCCGCACTACAAAATGCAGCATCTGTAGCCGCTATGTTCTTGACTACTGAAGCTGTTGTTGCAGACCTACCAGAACCAGCAGGCGGCGGTGGAATGCCTGATATGGGCGGTATGGGTGGAATGGGCGGCATGATGTAAGTCGTTTTCCCACTATATATTTTAAAAGCGCCAACTCCATTATTATGGAGTTGGCGCTTTTGCGTCTGCTGAAATGTAAATGTTTTATATAGTAAATGGGGTAGAACGTAAGTATCCAAGAACTTGGATACCTTATAGATAAAGGTAGTGTATCTATGCGCTGAGAAGTTAAGAGATATTACGCAACTTCACTTTCGAATTGTTAGTAAAATATAAATATAGCTGTAACAGTCAATATAATAATCACTGGTAATGATAAAACATAAATCCACAGTAAATTGGAAAAGCTTTTTTTACTACTGTAACTTTTATTCTTGGAATTAGTACTGGAATTAGCAACGGATAGGGTCAAAATTAGTCCGACCACTAAAACAATGACAACAATAATCATTGTTGCAATAAGGGCTAGGTTCATGCCGTCCTCCTTTTCAGAAATGAATTTCTTCGTTCTCTACATTATGATTGTATCATATAAAGTCATTTCGAAGACCATCCAATTAGAGGTTATCAGATCGTCAAGAATTATGTATCAATAGGTAAAACCTCTTTTGCTAATTTATATGCGGACTATTCACTACTAGATAATCTGAATGTCATAGATATTGGGACAGGTAACGACGAAACCTATTTAGTTGAAGTATAGAAAGAATGATGATGAGCACCTTCAACCATCATCCATATAAAAAGAAGCAGGCATACGATACGACATGCCTGCTTTTTTCAAAGTAATACAAAGATGTTTTTCGGGGATTTTCAGTTCCTTTTTCCTATCTTCCATAATTATTTCTGCGAATGGATAAAATATTCTGATGAAATAAGAGGAGTTTATTGATGAGTAGCCATACTTGAAGACAGTAGTGGGATTGGAGTTTCAAGTGTCCAAGTATAGATAAAGGTACCTCGGTGAAACGAACGTAAATGTTTACACATTCACGTTTGCTTCGACCTCAGGTACCTTTTAATGTATTACTTAAATACAGTGGCCGCTTTCACAGCTTTTTGCCAGCCGCTGTAGAGTTTTTCACGTTCAGAATCCTCCATATTTGGTTGGAACGGTCGATCTATCGCCCATTGTGCTGCAATTTCTGAACGATCTTTCCAGAAGCCTACAGCAAGTCCAGCCAAGTATGCAGCACCGAGCGCTGTTGTTTCATTAATCGTTGGTCGTTCAACCGGTACATTTAGTAAATCGGATTGGAACTGCATAAGGAAGTTGTTCTTGACTGCTCCGCCATCTACCCGTAACGTTTTTAGGGAGATACCTGAATCCGATTCCATTGCATCAACGACGTCTTTCGTTTGGTACGCAAGAGCCTCTAACGTAGCCCGTACAAAATGCTCTTTCGTCGTTCCACGTGTTAAACCGAATACGGCTCCACGCACATCACTATCCCAGTAGGGGGTACCGAGACCGACAAAAGCTGGTACGACATAGACTCCATCTGTAGAGGAGACACGCTTTGCGTATTGTTCACTTTCAGCGGAGTTGCGGAACATGCGTAATCCATCACGTAGCCATTGAATAGCGGAACCTGCAACAAAGATACTACCTTCTAGCGCATACTCTACTTTACCGTCGATCCCCCAAGCGATTGTCGTCAACAGACCGTGATTGGATTTTACAGCTTTTTCTCCCGTGTTCATTAACATAAAGCAACCTGTCCCATATGTGTTTTTCACCATGCCAGATTCGAAACACGCTTGACCGAATAGTGCAGCTTGTTGATCACCTGCAATACCTGCGATAGGAACCGCGTGACCAAAAAATTGTTCTGGATCTGCATACGTATAGATTTCAGAAGAAGGACATACCTTAGGCAACATAGACGCTGGAACTCCTAGGATAGATAATAACTCCTCGTCCCATTGTAGTTCGTGTATATTGTACATTAACGTACGGGAGGCATTGGAGTAATCTGTTACGTGTGCAGCACCTCCAGATAACTTCCAAATAATCCATGTGTCAATTGTTCCAAACAGCAAATCTCCATTTTCTGCTTTTTCACGTGCGCCTTCCACATGATCTAAAATCCATTTTACTTTTGTTCCGGAGAAATATGCGTCAATCAATAGTCCAGTCTTGTCTCTGAATAGGTCATTGTAACCGCTTTCTTTGAGACTTTCGCAAATATCTGCAGTTTGGCGGGATTGCCATACAATTGCATGATAAATAGGATTACCTGTGTGCTTATCCCAAACAACTGTTGTTTCACGTTGATTCGTGATTCCAATACCTTCAATTTGTTCAGCTGATATATTCTTTTCAGACAATACCCCGGCAATGACTGATAAAATGGAGCTCCAAATTTCATCGGCATTGTGTTCGACCCAACCGGATTGCGGGAAATATTGAGTGAACTCTTGTTGTGCGGTATGAAAAATCTTTCCTTTTTTATCGAATAGGATTGCTCTTGAACTTGTTGTACCTTGGTCTAATGCCATAATATATTTTTTAGTCATGATTTTTTCCTCCTGTATGTATGAGTAGGTTAGTCATTCGTTGTTTTCGCTGTTTGCATTTGAAGATTTGATTGTGCGACTTCTTTACGGATTGAAAACTGTGCGGCAAGAAGAATCGCGAGTACGAATGCGCCGACAATCCAAAATGTTATGCTGTTTTCATTAAGGAAAAATTGTTTATAGAATAGGGCACCGAATGTACCGCCAACTATTGGACCTACTACTGGAATCCATGCATACTTCCATCCGGATGGACCTTTACCGGGAATGGGCAAGAAACTATGGGCAATCCGCGGTCCGAGATCACGTGCAGGATTGATCGCGTAGCCAGTTGTTCCACCTAGTGACAAGCCAATTGCGATGATCAACGCGCCAACGATTAACGGGTTGAGGCCTTCAGTAAATTCATTGGCACCAATAGATAGTAAACCAAGTACTAAAATGAACGTTCCGATTATTTCACTCGTTACGTTTGACAGTGGATTGTAAATGGCAGGTGTAGTAGCAAATACATCACGTTTAGCAGTTGGATCTTCTGTTTCTTTCCAATGAGGTAAGTAGTGGAAGTACACTATTACTGCACCTAGGATCGCGCCAATCATCTGCGCTAAAAGATACATAGGGACGTCCGCCCAAGGGAAATTACCTATAGTTGCGAAACCGATTGTGACTGCAGGGTTTAAATGAGCACCACTAGCTTGGCCCACTGCGTACACACCAAGTGTAACCGCAAGACCCCATCCTACAGTAATAACAATCCATCCTCCACTTTTTGCTTTGGACTTGTTTAGTGCTACACCAGCTACTACGCCACCACCAAATAGTATTAATATCATGGTTCCGATCAATTCACCTGTAAAGGGTGTCATCTATATCTCCTCCTACCCAAATTTAAGTCTGGTAGTTGAGCATATACGACGCAAAAAAAGTCCCCAATTAAATCTTGCTATGTGCAAGAACTTAATTGTGGACTCCTAAACTCAACCACTTACATTAACTTGTTTCCAAGTATAGAGTGGCAAGTTTATTCTGTCAACAATGACGCAAAAGTTCTCTATTTAAATAAAGTGTTCCCATAATTGGTTATCGGATGTTGTCACGGCTACAGCACCTGCTGCTAGTGCGTCCTCAATATGTTGTTTTGTACGAATGAGTCCACCGTTAATAATGGGAATACCTGTGCGCTCATACACTTCTTCGATGAGTTCCGGAATGACACCCGGTAGCATTTCAATGAAGTCTGGAGCAGTTTGATCAATTAGAGAATAGCTTTTTTCTAATGCGATTGTATCGAGTAGAAACATACGCTGAATAGCGATAATATTTTTAGACTTTGCTTTCAAAATCATATTGGATCGAGTGGAAATAATACCTGCTGGACGAACATCATTACATAAAAAGTCGGCTGCAAAGTTATCCGTTTTTAGGCCCTGCACTAAGTCGGCATGAATAATTAGTTTCTTGCCTCGCTTGTCTGCTTCTTGTTTTACGGTTTTTAAATTGCTGATGTGTACTTCTAATAGAACGATATATTCAAAAGTACTTTCTAAGAGTTTTTCAAATTGTTTTAGTGTACGTGCAGCTGGTAACACTTTTTGGTTATGAAAAGACATATGAAGTAACCTCCGTCTATAGATATACGTTTATATTATAGTATTTACACAACAGATGTTGACTTTCGTAACTCGTCTTCCAATTCTAACTGATAGCGTTGTTGTTCATCTGCAGACCAGTTCAACAGTTGGCCCATTTTAACTAGTACGTCTTCTTTTGCATCCTGTACATTTTTAATATTGAAGAACAAATCACCCGTGCGTCGAATGAAGAAGTCAGTCGGTTTCGCAGTCATCTCATGTTCAATCGCATAGCGTAATTTAACATAGAGAATACGTGGCATCGATTCGGATTCATCATAAGGAATTGTTAATACTTTGTCCACGTTTGAGCCATAAAGTGCAGCCAAATGTCGGCTTTCTTGTTCTGTGAAACCGAGCAACATGCCGCGGTTGACAGCTTGGTTGAAGTAACGAGAGTAATGAGCAGAGCCTCCAACATCGCCACCTGAGATGGGCATGTTCTTCGTGTTAGATCGTTTGAAGTGTAATCCTTTTTCTTGTTGAAGCAAGTCGGAGATCTTATTCACTACAGTTTCCGCCATTTTGCGGTATCCTGTTAGTTTACCCCCCGCAATGGTGATCAGTCCACGTTCAGATTCCCAGATTTCATCCTTTCTGGAAATCTCAGAAGGGTTTTTACCGTCTTCATGAATCAGTGGTCGAACGCCTGCCCAACTGGATTCAACATCTTTTTCAGTAACAGATACATCCGGGAACATATAATGAATGGCATCTAAAATATATGTGCGATCTTCTTCTGTAATTTGCATTTCTTTCGGATCACCATCAAAGAATGTATCCGTTGTTCCAACGTATGCTTTACCGTCACGTGGTACTGCAAAAATCATACGTTGATCAGGGGTATCGAAATAGATTGCTTGGTGTAGAGGAAATACGCTTTGATCGAATACAAGATGAATTCCTTTAGACAATATTAAGTTCTTACCGTTTGAGTGGCCATCGAACTCTTTTACTTCATCTACCCACGGACCTGCTGCGTTGATGACTTTTGTCGCTTGAACGGTCATCATTTCGTTTGTGATCATGTCGCGAACTTGGACGCCTGCTATTTGGTTAGTATCATTGTAGATGAAACCTTCTGCTTTTGCATAATTTAATAAAGTTGCACCTTTTTCAGCAGCAGATTTAGCCACTTCAATCGTGAGGCGAGCATCGTCCGTGCGATATTCTACATAATAACCACTACCTTGGAGACCTTCTCTTTTAATAAGTGGAGCTCGTTGGATAGTTTGTTCAAGATTCAGCATTTTTCTTCGTTCACTGCGCTTAACACCAGCTAGAAAGTCGTATACTTTTAATCCAAGCGCCGTAGATGTAGGACCGAATGTACCTCCTTTATGAAACGGTAGTAGCATCCATTCAGGTGTTGTAACATGTGGACCATTTTCGTAGACAATCGCGCGTTCTTTGCCCAATTGGGCCACTTCTTTTATTTCAAATTGCTTCAAATAACGCAAACCACCATGTACTAGTTTTGTTGAACGACTAGATGTGCCTGAAGCAAAATCCTGCATTTCAATAAGTGCAGTTTTCATCCCTCTTGCTGCAGCATCCAATGCGATACCAGCACCGGTAATTCCACCACCTATAATTAAAACGTCAAAGTTCTCGGTACGTAACGTGTTCGCAATCTTATGTCGATCCATTGATGAAAATGTTGTCAATTCCTTCATCTCCCTTTTATAGTGGATAAGAGAACAAAAAGACCCCAAGATAGTGATTGCTTTTTATCGCAATCACTTCTTGAGGTCTTCTCAGTAACTCAAACCCGGACTATTAACTTAATTCCTATAATAACACAGCTGTCATGAAATTCAACTCATTAAATTCCGAGTCTAAAATAAATAAAAAATGAGTACTTAATGTGCATACATGATGGCGTTATTAAGCTAAACTAGCCCGAATAGCTAACACATAGTGCCTTTTAATGGAGATGGTGGTGAAATTTCATCGCATGAGCACTGGCCGGTAGTATTGCTCCAAGTCTCTCATCGTACTCTTTGCTTCCTCATCCACTGCGTTGCTACATATTTCTCTCCGATTTCCACCGGTGCTCCGCCATGCAGCGTCAAGTCGTTCAACAGGGAATCGTTATAAAAATACTCGAAATAAATGGCCATTCCTTTTTTGGGTGTGACGGACAGTTTCAGATGAGGGAAAAACGTTTCGCCACCTTGTTCGACATCGTTCAAGTACATGACAAGTGTGCTGATTCGATTGTTGGAGACATTGCTCGCTGCCGAGAAGAAATCATGGTGTGCTTTATATTGCTGACCTGGCAGATAGTGAAGAATCTGTAGTCTTTCGCCGTGTTCGATAGGGATGTTCATAACCGCTTCAATCCGTTTTTCGATTCTCATAACCATCTGGTTGTCCTGTTCTTCAATAAACATACTACTACTTGTTCTAATTTCGTTTTCCGCATGAACCATGCCGATTTTGGATCGTTTTAACTTGTCAGTCGACAGCCTGATCAGTTCGTCACATTCTTCGTCACTCAACATATTGCCTAAAACGACGACTAATGGATCCTCCACTTTTGCAATAATTTCGATGTCACGGTCCGTTACAATTTTCTTTCCTATATGATTAAATATCGTTTGTTCTCTATTTTCTGTTATCAACTTCGAACACCTCTTTACTAGTTTGATTTCTATAAATCAAATACAGTGTAACGTGATGAGTATACAGCCAATATCGGACTTCTCTTGAGTTTCACACATCCTCTTTGGAATTGGATTCACTATATTTTAGCATGTAGGATTAACTGACGTATATTCTGAATATAGTCAAAAAGGTAGTGATATATAACTGTTTTTTACAATCTACTTTCTTTTGCCAAAATACCTGAATAGGTAGGAGATTTGCGAATGAAGTATTAATTAAAAGAAATTTTAGCTATAGTAGTCTAACAGCATGGTGTTTGAACTTCTCTACTTCCATACTGATTTCCAATCGGCCAGATAAGGACGATGGCGAGCTTTATTTTTATAAAATGGCATAAGCCGTAAAGGGTCTTCATATATTGAACCGCTCAGTCCTTAGTCTTACATATAGTTCAGTCATTTGATGGACTCCATTTAAGTGAGTTTCGCTTATGATATAGTAAAGGGGTGTGAATATGCGGAAAATACTGATAGTAATAGGTGTAATATTGTTGGGGATGGTAGGTTTTTGGGTGTATGGCTGGATGAAAACAGACCGAGTCTCCGGAGCATTGGCCATTGAAAAGGACGACGCGAAATCACTGGAAGTCGATATCGATTTTGGTGCGGGCGATCTTTTGATTGAGGGCGGTGCAACGAACTGGGTGGACGGTGACATTGATACTAACGTAAAGAAGTGGCTCCCATCCGTTATGTATAAAAATAAAAGAGATATTGGTTATGTTGAGATAGAGCAGAACATGAAAGGACTTTCTGCATTGGGCAATAAAAGAAACAACTGGAACGTTCAACTGACTAATGAAATCCCCGTTAATCTTGATGTCGAAATGGGTGTCTCCGATGCAGAACTGAACTTGTCTGGAATTCAACTCAGTCAGTTGTCAGTCGATGCAGGAGTGGGTGACACGACGATCAATTTGTCTGGTGATTGGCAGGAAAGCTTTGATGCTGAATTTGAACTTGGGGTGGGCGATGCGAAAATTCGTTTACCTCAAGAGACAGGAGTTAAATTGTCTGTTTCCAAGGGAATCGGAAGCGTAGGGACGAAAGGTTTCATTTCTAAGGGCAAAGGTGTCTATGTAAATGAAGCATACGGGAAAACGGATACTACTATTCATCTCAAAGTTGATGTGGGTGTTGGCGGAGTTGAATTCTTGCTTGTAGAATAGATGCCTTTCTCCGAAGTGTGATCGAGTAAAAATAATGCATGATTATGTACCGTGAAAAAGTTAGTATTTTGCAATGATCCTAGCACTTGCACTACGCTTTTCAAGTATTAGAAACACATAAAACGATAAGCTGTAATAACAAGAAACACCATAGCAGCTGTATAGGCTATGGTGTTTCTATGTCTTATGTTTTCCTCCTAGATCACTTTGAATGGAGCAAACTTCGCAAACGTCAACTGTTCTTTCGTACCAGACTATTTTGTGAGTGTATAGAGGTTGGAGAAAAACAGAGCCGGAACTGTGGCAATAATAAAAGGAGGGACAGGCAGTGAAGATTCATTTAGTGGCTAAGGATCATTTAGAAGCAGAAGGAATTCGTTGGCTTGTTGAATCTCAAATGACCGGAATGGAACTATACAGATGGGATTCCATCGAAGAGTTTGTGAAAGAGGGTATAGACGAGTTTCCTGATTTGCTTTTATTGGATATGGACACATGGGTGCAACAAGATGATAGTTTTGGGGAGTTGCTTAGAAAAAGTCATGTGCGCTGGTTGGGTATTTCATCGGAGCGCATTTTTCAAACCGCTTACCGTGGACTTCGTTATCGAGCGGAAGATGTCTTATTCCGTCCCTTTTCACCGGATGACTTAGTGAAACATATTCAACAAATTCGCTATCTGGTAAGAAGTGAAAGACATCGTTATAGTAATGACCTCTATAATGAAGATCAGTCCATGATGATTGACTACTCGGATCTTTTTCTAACGGACAGGATGACAACCCAACCAATTACGATGATTGCCATATCAACACCTGATTTAAATAGCTTACCGCGTTTATACGATGAGTTGCATCAATTTCCATTCACAGTGGAACAACAATTATTTGCGCTGGCGGATTGTGTGTTATGTGTGCAGTATGAGGGAGAAAAGAAGTTGTTCCATGAAGAGTACCATGCATTTCTTGCTTGGTGGAAAGGTGACAAGGGAGAGTCACTTGCAATTGTCATCAATGACCCACCGTCGTTTCAAACGCTAAAAGAAACGTATGCACAGACAAAGCAATTAAAAGAAAAAGTATTCTTTGATGGTTATGATATCATTCTATCAAATAGTCAATATACAGACTGGTCTGATCTGGATCCGTTCCTTACGCCATTGGAGCAAAGGCAATGGATTGAAATGCTTGAAAAACGGGACGCAAAAGAAATACGGAAATGGCTGGAGCAAGAGTTTTTCACGTATGGAGAACCCTATCCAGACCCTGAAATGGTTCGCATCCGCCTGACTAGTGTACTGGCACAAGTACGCCGATATATGAAGTCATATAATATTCAAACGATGGAGTGGGAAGATTGTTATCATGCAGTATTTCAACAGATTATCAAGAAACCTGTTATACATGAGATCGTGCAGGAGTTGCTTGCCTTTATTACTAGGCTTCTTTCATATGGAGATGGAGATGTGCACTTGCAAACAGAAGAACGTTCCCTTGTAGAAAGAGTAAAGACGTTGATGGAATCGAATTATTGGAACTCGCAGTGGAATTTATCGGATTGTGCGGATACACTTAGGCTGAATAAAAGTACTCTCAGCCGGCGATTCTCCGCTGAATCCGGACAGTTTTTTAGAGACGCACTACATCAGGTAAGGGTTCGCGAAGCCAAACGTTTATTGAAGGAAACGAATTTGTCGTTGGAAGAAATATCGGGATTGACAGGTTACTCCAACCAAAGCTATTTCACTATGAAATTTAAACAACTTGAAGGCAGGACTCCTTCTTCTTTTCAATCGAATGTATGAAAGAACTGTACATATGTATGGTTCTTTTTTTAGTCAAGATTCGACATATTAATTGATATATAAAGATAAAATGAAATATATTATAAAATTTGAAGACGATAAAAATTGAAATAGTGCACAGATTATAAAATTATCAATAATTAGTAAATAATAAACAGAATCTTTTATGTATACTAAAAGTATAGAAAAAAAGGAGGTTGTTTATTCATGAAAACAATTGCTGACGAAAAGGTAATTCGATATAGAGGGTCTGAGTTAAATACGAAAGGGTGGCTTCAAGAAGCTGCACTTCGAATGTTGATGAATAACTTGGATCCAGAAGTGGCTGAACACCCGGAGAATCTTGTAGTCTATGGTGGAATCGGAAAAGCGGCTCGTAACTGGGAAAGTTTTGACGCGATTGTAAAATCGCTAAAAGAGCTTGAAAACGATGAAACATTACTTGTCCAGTCGGGTAAACCCGTTGCCATATTTAAATCACATGCGGATGCGCCGCGTGTTCTAATAGCAAATTCAAATATTGTCCCGGCATATGCCAATTGGGATACTTTCCATGAACTCGATAAAAAAGGCCTCATGATGTACGGTCAGATGACTGCTGGAAGTTGGATCTATATCGGTTCACAAGGAATCGTACAAGGAACATATGAAACATTCGTAGAACTTGGCAAAAAGCATTATAATAGCAATTTGCAAGGAACGATTACCGTAACAGCAGGCCTTGGCGGAATGGGTGGAGCGCAACCGCTTGCAGTGACTATGGCTGGTGGCGTATGTATCGCAATTGAAGTGGATGAGACGCGTATCGACCGTCGAATCGAAACACGCTACACAGATTTGAAAACGGATTCATTAGATGAAGCGATCCGTCTTGCAGAAGAAGCGAAAAAAGATGGAAAAGCATTATCGATCGGATTGTTAGGTAACGCATCTGACATTTTACCGGAAATGATTGCACGTAACTTCATTCCGGATATACTGACTGACCAAACATCAGCACATGATCCGTTGAATGGATATGTCCCGTCTGGCATGTCTATGGTAGACGCTGATTTGCTTCGTTCAAGCGATCCGGAAAAATATGTACAATTATCCAAAGCATCTATGGCGAAACATGTGCAAGCAATGCTTGACTTGATGAATAAAGGTTCTATCACATTTGATTATGGAAACAATATTCGTCAAGTGGCAAAAGACGAAGGTATCGGAAATGCATTTGATTTCCCAGGATTTGTTCCTGCATATATCCGTCCCCAATTTTGTGAAGGAAAAGGCCCATTCCGTTGGGTAGCATTATCGGGAGATCCGGAAGACATTTATAAATTGGATGAAGTGATTTTGAAAGAATTTAGCTATAACGAACATTTATGTAACTGGATTCGCATGGCGAAAGAAAAAATTGAATTCCAAGGATTGCCTGCCCGCATTTGCTGGTTCGGTTACGGTGAACGTGCGCGTTTCGGAAAAATCATTAATGACATGGTAGCAAGTGGCGAGTTAAGCGCTCCAATCGTCATTGGCCGTGATCACTTGGATTCAGGTTCGGTTGCTTCACCAAACCGTGAAACGGAAGCGATGAAAGACGGATCGGACGTTGTGGCGGATTGGCCTATTTTAAATGCGATGATCAACGCGGTCGGTGGGGCAACGTGGGTATCGCTACATCACGGTGGTGGAGTCGGAATGGGTTATTCTGTTCACTCGGGAATTGTCATTGTTGCAGATGGAACAGATGAAGCGGCTGCTCGTATCGAGCGTGTGTTAACTACGGATCCTGGTATGGGAATCGTACGTCATGTGGATGCAGGATATGAAATTGCTGAAAAGACAGCATTAGAAAAAGGCGTTAATATTCCAATGCTGAAAAAAGGAAATGATATAAAATGAAAAATATAGTTTGGATTAAATACGCTTCCCAGTTGGCCACGTTGGCCTCGGGGAAGCATGGTCCACGCGCGAAAAAAGATATGTCGGATCTTGGGATTATTGAAGACGGTAGTGTATGGATTGAAGACGGCATCATTCAAGCTGTAGGAACAACAAAAGAGCTTGAAGGTACGTATGGTGAAAGAGCGCAAGATGCAGTAATTGTAGACGCGTCTGGAAAGCTAGTGACTCCAGGTTTAGTGGACCCTCATACACATGTGGTGTATGGAGGGAGTCGGGAGCACGAATTTGAAATGCGTCTGCAAGGCGCCACCTACATGGACATTATGAATGCCGGTGGCGGTATTCATGCAACGACTCGAATGACAAGAGAAGCTTCAGAGGAAGAGTTGATCGAGCAAACAACGCGCCGACTTGACTCGTTTCTAGCTCATGGAGTAACTACAGTAGAAGGAAAAAGTGGTTATGGAATGAATCTAGAAACGGAATTAAAACAACTTCGTGTGATGAAAAAACTTCAAGAAACCCATCCGATTGACTTAGTTCCGACATTCATGGGGGCGCACGCTGTTCCTCTTGATTATAAAGGCCGAGAAGATGAGTTCATTGATTATTTAATCGAAACAGTATTACCGATAGTGGTAGAAGAAGAACTAGCAGTATTCAATGATGTATTCTGTGAAAAAGGTGTATTCACACCGGAGCAATCCGAGAGAATGCTGGAGGCCGGAAAGAAAGTGGGCTTGATTCCGAAAATCCACGCAGATGAGATTGAGTCCTATGGCGGTGCAGAACTTGCAGCTAAAGTAGGTGCCATTTCAGCTGAGCACTTGTTAAAAGCATCTGAAGAAGGTATACAAGCAATGGCAAAATCGGGTACAATTGCTTGTCTTCTGCCGGCGACAGCACTTTATTTACGTGAAGAAGCCGCTGCTGGAAGACGAATGATCGACGAAGGAGTGCCTGTGGCCATCTCGACGGACTGTAACCCGGGGTCTTCCCCCACGACATCGATGCCACTCGTGATGAACTTAGCTTGCATCTCCATGCGTTTAACACCAGCAGAAGCTTTGACAGCTGCGACATATAACGCAGCCTGCGCGATTAAGAGCGAGGACAAAGTAGGTTCATTAGAAGTAGGTAAGCAAGGTGATGTGGTAGTATGGGACGCAAAAAATTATCAAGAACTCCAATACTTATTCGGCGTTAACCACGTCCAGTCGGTTTGGAAAAAAGGCGTGCAGGTCGTTGGTAACGCATCAAACTAAAGCGATACGAGTAGTAAGTAAAGGATTCGTAAAAATTATGTACGCAATATAACAAACTCGGACTACACATTTGACTGAGTGCCTGAGTATTCACTCAGGCACTTGAAAGTTTCACATAGTACTAAAAATGGTGTGAGGATTCAGTGAATAGATCCTATTATTTGTAAGCGTATTCAAGTTCTGTCATATAGATTTTTTTATTGTGACGTTACTTGAGCAACGGAATTGAAGGGAGAGAAAAAAGATGGTCGTATTAAATGGACAAACGCTTAATTTTACAGAGGTGCATAGCGTACTTTACGATGGTGACCACGTAAAATACTCAGAAGAAAGCATGAAAAAGGTTCAAGAAAGCCGAAAAGCAGTAGAAAGAATCGTAGATGAAGAAAGAATTGTATATGGTATTACAACAGGGTTCGGTAAATTCAGTGATGTGCTTATAGATAAAGACCATGTAGAATCACTGCAGTTAAATTTAATCCGTTCCCATGCATGTGGTGTCGGGGAAGCATTTCCGGAAATCGTTTCACGGGCGATGATTCTTCTTCGTGCCAACGCGTTATTGAAAGGTTTTTCAGGAGTGCGTCCAGTCGTAATTGAGAGATTGCTCGATTTAGTAAATGCGCATATTCATCCCGTCATTCCACAGCAAGGATCTCTTGGTGCAAGTGGTGACTTGGCTCCGCTATCGCACTTGGCGCTAGTTTTAATCGGAGAAGGAGAAGTGTTTTATAAAGGGGAAAGAATGCCTGCGAAGGAAGCTTTAACGAAAGAGGGAATTACGCCGATTGTATTAACGGCAAAAGAAGGTCTAGCTCTTATTAACGGCACGCAGGCAATGACTGCAATGGGAGTCGTTGCGTATTTGGAAGCTGAAAAATTGGCCCATCAGACAGAACGCATTGCTTCCATGACAATTGAAGGTTTACGCGGAATCATTGATGCGTTTGACGAAGATATCCACCTTGCACGTGGTTACAAAGAGCAGGTCGAAGTAGCAGAACGAATTCGGAATATTTTAGTTGACAGTGAGTTAACGACAAAGCAAGGAGAAATACGTGTGCAAGATGCGTATTCGATCAGATGTATTCCTCAAGTTCATGGCGCAACGTGGCAGACTATGAATTATGTAAAAGAGAAATTGCTGATTGAGATGAATGCGGCTACAGATAATCCGCTCATTTTTGATAATGGTGAAAAAGTATTATCAGGTGGAAACTTCCATGGACAGCCAATTGCTTTTGCTATGGATTTCTTGGCAATTGCAATAGCAGAATTGGCAAATATCTCAGAACGTCGAATTGAGCGCTTAGTAAATCCTCAATTAAATGATTTGCCACCATTTTTAAGTCCTGAGCCAGGGTTACAATCTGGTGCCATGATTATGCAATATGTTGCGGCATCCCTTGTTTCTGAGAATAAAACATTTGCCCATCCAGCAAGCGTCGATTCCATTCCTTCATCAGCGAATCAAGAAGACCATGTTAGTATGGGCACAATTGGATCTCGTCATGCATATGAAGTAATTAAAAATACACGTCGTGTGCTGGCAATAGAAGCAATTTGTAGTATGCAGGCAGCCGAGATTCGTGGAAAAGAAAAGATGTCCACATCCACAAGAGAGTTTCTAGAAAACGGAAGAAGTATCGTGTCATATATTGAAGAAGACCGCGTATTTTCGAAAGATATTGAAGCAATGAGTGAATGGTTGAAAAATAGCGATTTTCATTTCGATGCATACACAAACAAATAAATAGAATGTAAGATGGAATTTGTTACAATGGTTGAATCTATTTTCATCAGTACTAGTGGAATTAAGAGGGAGAGTTACCTTCCTCTCCGCCCGTGAATAACTGAATATTTGAATTTTCATTTTAGTTTAAAAAGAAGAGGTGAATCTATGTTTAGTACGGTAGTGATTTCAGTTATCGTCATGTCTGTGTTGAGTCTTCTGCGGGTTAACGTAATGTTTGCCATTATTATCGCGGCGGGTGTGGCTGGGTTAATGGAAGGTCTGTCACTGACGGAAGCAACAACAATGCTCGTCTCTGGAATGGGTGGACAAGCAAACACCGCATTAAGTTATATTTTGCTCGGAATGTTCGCCGTTATGATTAGTTTTTCAGGAATTACAGGCTTTCTCGTCAAGAGATTGATGAAAGTTTTAAGAGGGAAACGGTCAATTTTATTGCTAACCATTGCAGGAGTTGCTTGTTTCTCACAAAACGTGGTTCCTATCCACATAGCATTTATTCCGATTTTAATTCCACCTTTGCTTCATTTATTTGATAAGATGAAGATTGACCGTCGAGGTGTCGCTTGTGCGTTGACATTTGGATTAAAAGCGCCTTACATTATGATTCCGGCTGGGTTTGGATTAATATTCCACGGAATCATTGCAGAAGAAATGAAAGCAAGTGGTATGGAGATCCCTCTTTTATCAGTCACTTATTCCATGCTAATACCTGGAATGGGCATGATTATAGGTTTACTGATTGCCGTTTTCATCTCATACCGCAAGCCAAGAGAACTTCCGCATAGCGACATGGGAGTTATTGTTGCGGAAGAAATACCTGAAGAAGTCGAACTGAAATTCAACTTACGTCACGTCCTCACTATTGGAGCCATTATCGGCGCATTGATCGTGCAACTAGCTACGGGTTCACTTGTACTAGGAGCTCTTACAGGTATTGCGTTAATGTATATATTCACAGTCGTTCCCTTTAATGAAGGAGAAAGAGTTGTTAATGAAGGGATTAGCATGATGGGTATGATTGCATTTGTTATGTTAATTGCTTCCGGTTATGCAACTATTTTAAAAGAGACAGGTGCTGTCAATGATTTAGTAGAATCAGCTACAGCAATTTTAGGTGACAACAAACTGATTATTGCATCCGTCATGTTATTGATCGGATTATTAATTACAATGGGTATCGGTTCATCATTTGGGACCATTCCAATTATTGCAGCTTTGTTCGTGCCAATCTGTATAGCAGTTGGTTTCTCACCAATGGCAACGGCTTCCTTAATTGGGACTGCAGGCGCGCTTGGTGATGCAGGGTCACCGGCATCTGATAGTACGCTAGGGCCGACAGCTGGGTTAAATGCGGACGGAAAGCACCATCATATTTGGGATACGTGTGTACCAACATTTTTACATTATAATATCCCGCTTCTCATCTTTGGTGTCGTTGCGGCCATGGTACTATAAACAAATCATGCAAACATTACGTGATGCGGTGTGTTTTCAACACACCGCATCACGTATTTCGAAGTAATCAACGAGTGGAAAGGGAGGAGAAATAAAGATGAAATTGGATTTTGTAAAGGCCAGCCCTTCAAAAAACACTACCGTTTTTATAACGAACTATGTATCACCTGCACATTATGCGAAGATCGCCAGTAAAATTATGGACGATGAACATCTGCATGCAGAACAAGCGGGTTTTTTAGTGCAACCACAAACTGAAGATGCTGTACTAAGGTTGGAAATGTCGGGTGGAGAATTTTGCGGTAATGCTTTGTTAAGTGCTGCTGCATACTGTTCATATAAAGGGCTCACTAAAGATCGGACATTTTTGTTAGAGACATCAGGTTCGGATTTTCCGCTTGAGTGCGAAGTGGATGTAAAGTCACCCACTCATTTTGTCGCCAGAGCTGAAATGCCGCCACCATTATCAACGAATGAGATAGTAATTGATTTGAATGGCCGGAGTATTACAGGAAATGTCGTGAAATTGGATGGAATCACTCATTTCATAACGGACTATTGGCCAACTGAAGATCAGTTTAATCAATTGATTGAAGCAGTCACCGATAAGATTGAAGATAAAGCAATCGGGATTATACCTTACAAGCAGTTGAAAGAAGGCGAGTATGAAATATGGCCTTTTGTTTATGTAACGGAAACCGGGAGCAGATTTTTCGAGCAGGCTTGCGGTTCAGGATCTCTAGCCTTGGGTGTTCATTTATCAAAGGGAAGTCAAAATCAGACTTTGCAAATTCACCAGCCAGGCGGGATTGTATATGTAGAAACAGGCGGTAAAAACTATATTTCTACAGATGTACGTTTTACATCTGAAGGATTTGTGTATTTAGATATGTAAACCAATATATATGTAAGAGCATCAACTTCAAAATGGAGGTTGGTGCTTTTATATTTCTTAAATATGTGTAGGTAAAATGCTTTCTGAATGGATTGCATAATCCAAACCACTTGTCCCACAAGTGGTCGAAGGCGAAAAAAACGGAATTGAGTTAGCTGTAGAAAAAGGCAGTAGTGGTATAGAAGGGAAGGGCTTTATATCCTGCTGACAAACACTCTACCGTCAGGGGGATTTTACCACTAGATTTATGAATGGTACTATTTGCTTATACAATATCTTCCTATTCGTTATATATTTAATATAGCTGTAACATCTAGTAAAAGGCTATTTCAAATAATTTGTCGAATGACATAGTAAGATGTTATCTATCGATACATTGGATAGGATAGGAGGTATGAATAGTGAAAGATCAAACAAGATATCTTCGTCTAGCGAATATAACAAAGTTAATAAATACAAAGCTAGAGTTACGAGAAGTGTTAAATCACGTGATCACCGCTATATCAGAGGAGATTGTTCAATGTGACTCGGTCGGAATTTACTTGCCGCAACAAGATGGATCATTCAGGGGCTTCGTAGGAAAGCCTGAAGTGATCAATGGCATGACACTCGATATGCATACAATTGATACCGACTTCGATTTACTGGCGAAAGAAGTAATTGAAACAAGAAGAACAATCTATATACCGGATACATCTAAAGACTTTCGACCTGATCAAAGGGCAGTTGAAGGATTTAAGATAAAATCTCTCTTGGTTTTGCCTATTACTGGTGAAATGGAATTATTCGGACTCGTTTTCTTGTTCGATTATGGAATACCGATGAATTTAACAGAACTTGAAATTCAAACCGTCCAGTCCTACGTCAATATGGCAGCTGTTGCAATTCAAAATGCCAAGCTGCTGACAAGTAAAGAAGAATTGATTCAGGAAAAGCAATTGTTATTGGATATAACACGGGATTTATCACTGTGTTCTACGATGCAGGAAGCCTTGGATACTTGTTTTCTTTATATAGAAAGAGTGCTTGGAAACAATGACATAGGTGTACATCTAATCGATCCGTTGGTGCATATGAAGATTAAGCCTACAACAATTAATCATACTAGTGATTGGTCGCCAGAAGCATGGGTTAAATCTCATGACGAGATAAAATTTGATGATGAAAATGATAAAGTGTTTCAGGAAGTAATTGCATCTAGAAAAGCGGAATTCATTCCTGATGTCTTTGCGGACGATCGAGTGAACCATGAAGTATGTCGATACTTTGGTATTCAATCGATGTTTATTCTTCCTCTTGTATCTATGGGGAAAGTATTAGGTTTAGTAGTCATTGCAGACCTTCAACAAAAAAATCCGAATTACTCCCAGACCAGTCAACAACTGACGCAATCTATTGTCGATACAACGGCTTCCACTTTATTGAACTTATTGAATATGGAAAAACAAGAGTTGATCATAGAACAACGTACTGCGGAGATAACGGAAAAAAACAATGAACTTGAATCAGCGATGAAAGAATTACAGCGTCTTAGCCGGGAGAAAGAACTGATTCTCCATTCGGCAGGTGAAGGGATATTCGGATTAGATTTACAAGGTGTCATTACGTTTTGTAATCCAGCGGCAGCCATGATGCTAGGTTATAAGATTAAAAATGAGTTAATAGGCAAACCTGTCAGTATTATTTACAATGAAAACAATACAAATAAAGAGGATGTTACATTCTTTAGACAAGATCAGTCCAGTTTTCCTGTAGAATATGTTAGATCTTCCATCAAAGAAAGGGATAGAGTCGTTGGGGATGTCGTTACATTTAAAGATATCTCCGAAAGAAAGAAGATGGAGAAAGAAATCAGGTACCATGCGTATTATGATAGCTTGACCAATCTTCCCAACCGAGTGCTTTTAAAAGATCGCATGGAACAAGGATTGAGCTTTGCCCGTATTCATGAAGAAAAAGCAGCGGTACTGTTCATGGACTTGGATCGTTTTAAATCAGTCAATGACTTATTAGGGCATAGCTATGGTGATATTTTATTGGCACATGTAGCAAAACGTATATGTGCATGTCTTCCTGAGGGTGCCACGGCTTCGCGTCAAGGCGGTGATGAATTCATTATCTACTTGCCTTCTATTCGATCTGAAGCAGAAGTTGTTGAAGTAGCGGAAAAGATTGTGGATCAATTCAACAAGCCGTTCAATCTAAAAGGACATGAAATGCATATTCATAGCAGTATGGGAATTAGTGTATTTCCCCAAGATGGACAGACAGTGGAGTTATTGATTAAAAATGCTGATATCGCCATGTATCAATCCAAAACCGTATCCGGCAGCAGCTATCATTTTTATCAAGTAGCGATGGATATCAGAACGTTTGAAAATGTGAAGTTTGAAAATGCGTTATATAAAGCACTCGATCGTGAGGAGTTGGAAATTTATTTTCAACCTCAAATTGATTATAGTACACGTACTGTCATCGGTACTGAAGTGTTATTGAGATGGAATCACTCGACAGAAGGATTAATTACACCGGATAAGTTTATCGCACTGGCGGAAGAGACGGGGCTAATTGTTCCTATCGGAGAGTGGGTTATCAGAAGTGCGTGTAACCAAATGAAGAAGTGGCAAGCCAAAGGATATCCACCGATAGTAGTATCCGTAAATCTATCGGCTCGCCAGTTTGAACAAAATAATTTATTCCAAACAGTAAAAGATATAGTAGACGAAGAAGGAGTATCACCAGAGCTTTTATGTCTTGAAATTACAGAGAACCAAATTATTAAAAATACAGAGTTGACTATCCAGACGATGAAAGAGTTACAGGCGATCGGAATCAAGATGTCTATTGATGACTTTGGTACAGGCTATTCCTCCTTGGGCTATTTAAAAAACTTGCCGATCAATGCCTTGAAAATAGATAAATCATTTATTCAGGAATTGGAAAGCAATAACGACAATTCCGCCATTGCGAATACGATTATCACGTTAGCAAAAAATCTGGGATTGGATGTGGTTGCTGAAGGTGTCGAAACACTAGAACAAGCGGAATTTTTAGCCTCAAGAGAATGTTACATCATGCAAGGGTATTACTTCAATATGCCGTTGAAAGCAAGTGAATTCGAAAGCACATATCTAGCTACTAGAGGAGGGGTTTTATGAAAGCTGTTCGAGGAGTATTGGAATATTTAATGGCTAGCGGAGTACAACATGTTTTTGGTATCCCAGCAGGTTCTGTCAATGCGTTTTTTGATGAGTTGTATGAAATACCTGAACTGACACCGATTGTGACAAAACATGAAGGTGCGGCTTCCTATATGGCAGTTGCTTATGCTAAATACACGGCTTCTATGAGTGTGTGTATTGGATGTAGCGGGCCTGGCGGTACCAATCTACTAACAGGTGCCGCAAATGCCATGCGAGAACATGTTCCTGTATTATTTTTGACGGGCGCAGTGCCTGTCGATACTGTCGGTTTAAATGCCTCTCAAGAACTGAATGCTGAACCACTCTTTAAATCAGTGACGAAATATAGTGTAACTGTAACGGATTCTAATGATTTACTTGGCGAAGTGGCAAAGGCCTGTGAAATAGCAATTTCCGGTGTACCGGGGCCAGTCCATATCGCCATGCCAATAGATATTCAGATCAATCCAATTGAGTCTCCCGAAATACCGGCTCCGCCAAAAAGAACGCCGATAGTTCCGGATCAAAACATTATACAGTCTGTTGCAAGAGAGCTTGCCAGTAAACAGGATGGATATATTTTTGTAGGACAAGGTATTAGAAACTCAGTCGATCCGTTACTTAAGTTAGCGGAGATGCTCGAGTGGCCAATTATTACAACACCGCAGGCAAAAGGTTATATTGTAGATGACCATCCACTTCACGCTGGAGTCTTCGGCTTTGCCGGTCATGATAGCGCTTCTTCATTGATCAATGGGAGTAATGGTGAAGCTTTACTGGTGGTAGGCTCCAGTTTAGGCGAGACGGCTACGAATAATTGGAACGTCAATCTCACTAAAGATCGGTACACTATTCAACTGGATTACGATTCTTCCGTTTTTAATCGTAAATATGAAGTGGATGCTGCTGTTTTGGGAGATATAGATTTAAGCTTGACCGCGTTACTAGATGAATTAAAAACATTGAACTTGCCGACAAAAGATCAAGCATTTACGAAGCAAGAAATAGGGAGAGCGGATAGTGAAGAGTACAATACGAAAAATGTATTGATGCGCCTGCAAAAATACGCTCCTCGAAATACTAGATATACCATCGATATAGGTGAGTTCATGGCATATATCATTCATGATATGAACGTGCTGGAGTCCGATACATTTGATATTAATGTACATTTTGGGGCAATGGGGAGCGGTATAGGTTCTGCAATTGGTTCGAAGCTTGCTGAACCTGAACGTCCAGTAGTTTGCGTCACGGGTGACGGTTGTTTCTTCATGCATGGTATGGAGATCCTCACCGCCAAAGAACATAGGTTGCCGATTGTATTTGTTGTGATGAATAATGCACGTTTAGGAATGGTCTATCATGGACATTCGTTGCAATATAAGCGGTCCCATCCATCGTTTGAACAAGAACCGGTGAATATTGCAGCTATGGCTGCGGCTATGAACATACCGAGTAAACGAATTGAAAAAATGGAGGATCTAACCCAAGAAGTAATAGATGAGCTGATGAACGTGAACGGGCCATCCGTTCTCGAAATTTACTTGATTGATAATACAATACCACCAATGGGAGATCGCGTGAAGTTTCTATCTTCCTTTGGAAAGTAAATAACCCGACGAAGAGGCTATATCAGTCTCTTCTCGGGCTTTTTGTATTCATCAGATAGTTTTGTATAATACATCTGTAAGTTCTATAATCGCATCTATTGTCTTTCCTTTAAATGCATTAGAAACTGTAAGTCCTGAAGGATTTGAATAATAATACGCATCTACTTGCGCGTTATAACTATACCCCAAGCTAGCCAAAGATTGTTGTAATTCAATCGGTATATTTTTGGATCCAGTACAGGTCGTAAAGTAGTCTGTGCAGTAGATTTTTACGTCTACATCCATTGATCCGGTATGAATAACAAATAAATCTAGATCATCTCTCACGAGCCACTGTCCTTTTGAATACAAAGAAATTCTAGTTTTCCCCAACCCGTCAATTCCAACTAAATTCATACCGAAATAATGGTTAATCATAGTGCGGACTTCGTCACCTGTTACGTGATGATTGTGATGAGCTAAATATAAATCCAAAATGACTTGTGAAGGGAGACTGCTGCAAGTCTCCAAATCCGTTAATGGAGGAATCTCGAAAGTACCGATTTTCTCTGTAGTCAGCACAGGAACTCGTTCTAAGTGGAACTTGAAAGCTTGTGCAATTGCTTCATAAATGACTGGACTAGTTACTTGATCTTTATATTGATCGATATACATATCCATTACATCAATCTTGGCTAACTTGCTGATGTAATCAAGTAATTCTGTTTCCGAAATACGTGTATCTAATTGATGTGAACTTTTCACTATGTTCTGAACTTCATAGGAATACGTTAGCGGGTCCATATTCATGTGATGCCTCCTCATTGTAGAACCTCTGTATAATTATTAGATAATTATACAACAAAGAAATATGCATAGTACTAAGTTATTTGAAAAGTATCTATTTATAGACTTTATATATTAAAGTGAATAATGGTTTTTCGCATAAGGCAACTCCATGTTTTCGCGTAAAGTAGTCCCTTCATAATCTGATCTGAAAATCCCGCGCTTTTGAAGGATAGGGACAACTTTATCTACAAACGCTTCTAATTCGCTTGGCAAATTTGCAATGAGCATAAAACCATCCGCTCCATTCTGTTCGTACCAGACTTCGATAAGATTAGCGACGTGCTCCGGTGTACCCAGAAAAGGCGTGCGCGGTGTGGCTTCTCGTAAAGCTACTTGACGCAAAGTTAAGTTTTGCTTACGAGCTTCAGACTTAATGCGATCAGTATCGCTTCTGAAACTATTTTTGCCAATGCATCCTATCTCGGGAAAAGGTTCATCCAATGGATAGAGTGAAAAATCATGATGTTCAAAAAGACGACCTAAAAAAGCAAGTGCTTGTTCAATCGTTACCAAACCAGCAAGTTCTTCGAGTTTTCGCTCTGCTTCCTCTATCGTATCTCCAATAATCGGACTGATGCCTTGTAGAACCAACAAGTCATCGGGTTTACGTCCAAGAGCTTCTGTTTGCTCCTTTACATCTATGTAATAGCGCTGCGCTTCTTCTAAAGTAGGCATAATGGCGAAAACTACATCTGCTTGTTGTGCGGAAAATGCAATACCTGCTTTTGATGAACCAGCCTGAAAGATTACTGGTTGTCCCTGTGGTGATCGGCCGATATTTAGAGGTCCTTGTACAGAAAAGAACTCACCTTCATGATTCAATGTATGTAATTTATTTGGGTCGAAAAATTGCCCGGTCTGTTTATTGCGTATAAAGGCATCTTCTTCCCAAGAATTCCATAAGCCTTTCATGACGTTCACGAACTCGGCAGCCATCCGGTAACGCGTGGCATGATTAGGATGATCTTTAACTTCTTTAGAAAAATTTAATGCGGTCTTTTCCAATCCAGATGTCACTGCATTCCATCCTGCACGTCCACCGCTCAACATATCTAGTGAAGCAAATTGTCGCGCTGCAGAAAAAGGTTCGCCATAGGTAGTCGATAATGTGCCGACTAATCCGATATTCGACGTCACCGCTGCCAATGCAGAAAGTATCGTGAGTGGTTCGAATCGATTCAGGTAATGTGGATTCGATTTTTCATTAATATATAAAGCATCTGCGATGAAAACAAAATCAAATTTCCCGCGTTCTGACGTTAGGGCTTGTTGTTTATAAAATTCGAAGCTTACACTCGCATCCGATGGCATAGTAGGGTGCCGCCAGTCCGAAATCTTCTCACCAACACCGTGGATCATCGTTCCTATTTTTAACTTCTTCCTCACATGCATCGTCCTCTCCCTAGTCATGTGGATTGTTATATATAAATTATCCATTCATGTAAATTATCATGTGTGTCATGCCGGGTGTCAAGACATGAGTTTATATATCCTTTCGTGATGCAGTCTGATCAGACGTTCGACTATTAAAGATGGTGAAAGACAAGCCTTTAACAAGAAAGCCAGTTTTCATACTGCTTCTTTATACTGCGCGGAAACTTTTAGTTCATACGAAACACTAACTAATCTAAATCTATTATGACGTTATATTTTCAAGTTTTACGTAGGTACTATAATTGTTTGCAATAAGAGAACGAGTGGATATCATCCAACTCTCGGAAGAATTGAATGAAGTGCTTACGAGGATACGGAGGGATTTCGATGTACTAGAAAAGCAGAACAAGCTGATTCGCACACATGGCGGAATGGAATGAATAACATGAACTTAACTATTTTTTCTTGTTAGTTTGAAGGGTAGGTTAGAAATAAGTGCGTTGTAACTATTGGAATGGTTTCGTTCACAGATATGCATTATAATTCAGTACATAACTATACATATTATATATGGGGCAGCTGCATATGTATCAGACCGGAGGCGATGAGGTTGGAAAACAAGCCGAGTATGAAGACATCTGCAACAACAATTGCAGGAGCCGTCTGTTGGGGATTGATCGGTTTATTCATAGCGCCATTATATGCACGAGGATTCACGGCTTGGGATGTGGTAGCAATTCGAGGGATTTTCAGTTTTGTGTTTTTATTTGCTATTATGATGCTGTTTTTTCGTGATCAGTTACAGACACGAATAAAAGATCATTTATTTTTTGCAAGTGCAGGTATTTTCAGTCTTGCGCTATTTAACTACTTTTACTTCGAAGTATTTTCACGTTCCAGCTTGTCTCTTGCCGTGACGTTATTGTATACAGGACCGATATTCGTGATGATTTTATCGCGAATCTTCTTTAAGGAACCGCTGACCGCACGCAAAGTATTAGCATTAGCATCTGCTATTGTAGGTTGTGCATTAGTGGTTAGACTATTGCCGCTAGGATCGGAGAGTATTTCTAGTCAGACGCTGTTCATGGGAGTTCTTTCGGGTTTTTGTTATGCGCTGTACAGTATTTTCACGAAGCCAATAACGAAACGATATTCCGCCTTGACAATTACTACGTACACATTCTTTTATATGGCTTTGTTCATGTCGCTGACAAGTGATGTATGGCGTAAAGTTGATACATTCCGATATGCTGACGTTTGGATTGCCGCTTTACTACTGGCGTTGATTTCCACTGTGGCAGCGTATGTGTTGTATACATCAGGCTTGAAGCATTTAGAAGCAGGGAAGGCATCAATTCTTGCGACTATTGAACCTATTGTTGCAGTTGTAGTTGGTGTACTGTTTCTTGGTGATCAACTGCTTCCGCTACAGCTATTTGGCATCGCACTTGTATTATATTCAGCGATTCTAATAGTAGGTAGGAAAGTGAAAAGTGGTAAACCTATGAGAGAAAATCACTATTTTTGACGACGTAAGCAAAGAAAAAGTTTTCTCTCACAAGCGCGTATTATGCTTTACGTTTCCCTATTTCATCCGCAACCACAAATGCCAAATCATCATTCCCAAATAGTTGAAGCACATCCAGCATAGTTTCATTATCTATATGAAGTTCATCGAATTCATCATTGCTTTCCACGACTTCCTTTAAGGCGGAATTTGCTTGTTGTTCAGGGTATGCTTTCTGATAAAGTACTTGTGGATCTAGCTGATGATTCGCACACCACTGGACAAACAGGCGAATCATCAAATTTTCATCGTCTTTATATTTTTGAATGACTTGTTCCTCGATACTTTTAAACTCCATAGTGCAGACCTCCCTGGTCGTTTGGTTCTTTTAAGTATAAACGAAAGAGAGACTATCTAGTAGTGAATGTGATTGATTTGATTTGGATAGAAAAAACGTTGCTCAATTCTGGCAACGTTTTTTATCTATTAATTTTATTTCTTATGCTTTACAGCGGTTAACTCTGTATAAGTTTTCCCATTTTTATCTGTACTTTTGATAATTCCAATTCCTTTTGCAAGATATTCTCTGGAACCGTTCGGGTAACGAAGTATGACGACATTGCGGAAAGAACCGGCTTTCACTTTGATCGTCTTTGTCGTGCTTTCCACTAATACTTTATAATTTTCTTCTAAATTGTATCCGGTAAAGCTTTTCCCTTGTCTTAAAGGAAATGCGGCATCAACGAAAATAAAGTCAGATTCCGCCACTCCCATCATGAGTCTGTCTTTATCTTCATAATAGACAAACTCTGCATAAGAGAAAGGAGACTTTTTACTCGTATTGAATAAGTAAGTACTTTTTCCATCTCTTCTAGTAATAAAAGTTTCTTTAGTATCTTCCATGAATGAAGGCTCATAAGTGAGGGTCAGACCACTCACTGGCGATAAACCGCCGTTTACACTAGTGGGTGCTGCGTTAGGATTCTTTTTAGACAAAGCGGATGTATATACGAATCCCTTACTTTTGCCCGCTTGTACACGCGACCATCCATTAGATGAAGAAAAGACGGTTAGCTTAGAATGATTTTTAATAGTGCCCATTCTTTCTGCGTTTTGCGATGGCTTTGCGCGTAGAACGATATCGTTCTTTGCATTTACATACATACTAGTCGTTTTCGTTGCTGCACTTGTCTCGGTGGAGAGAGCGTTAGAAAAGCCAAGCACTACTAACATAAATACGAATATCATTTTTCTCATGTACATCACTCCTCGTTAATAGTTATATGTATGCATATTTACGAACAGCTCGTAATAGGACCATACTATCAAATTATACTATTCTATTTGTCATTTTAGCAAGCTAGCAATCAAGTATTTTATTTATATTGCACCAATTATCTACCACAGCGAAAGTAGACGAAAAATTTCGATTTCCTTTAAAGTTTGCTACACTAGTAGTATCACCGCTAGTCAATAATACGAAAAAAGTTAACGAACAGTTTTGATGATAAAGCGGATAGTATATTCAAGGAGGTTTTTGAAATGGCGGAAGATCGCTACCAACGTGGTTTGGAAAAGTTAATGGAACTTACGTTATCGGGTGAAGATAACCCGGCAGGTGAGATGGAAATTGGGGAGAGCTTCAAAGATGTAGCACCGGATTTGACTAAGTATGTTGTGGAATTTGCTTTTGGAGATATTTATTCGCGACCTGGACTGGATAATAAACAGAAGGTCCTTACAACGATTACGGCTCTTGTAGCACAAGGCAAGCCACAGATTCAAATGCATATCAAAACAGGCCTTGATGTAGGCTTGACGCCGGACGAGATTATCGGCTGTATTATGCACTTGATTCCGTATACAGGATTCCCGAGCGTGCTGAATGCTTTATCTGTCGCTCAAACCGTATTTGCTGAACGTGGAGTATCGATTACAAAAATGGACGAGAAGTGAGCATATGTGTTTCGAATGGGTACATCGTAAGTGGCTTCAACCGGTGATTTTCAAAACGGTTGAAGCCACTTTTATACTCAGCGAAACGGACTTAGTCATTACACTGATCAAATAAAGCTAAAACAGCGTAAATAGGAAATGAAGTATATGTAAGTGATACTTAGTCAAATCTGTCTTTCTTTTTACAACTTCATTATACTAAACACGTGATGATCAATAACCAACAGTACAGTATACGATTAGAGGAGAGATGTTACATGTTTTCAAATGAAGAAAGAGATGCAGTCTACAAAGTGATTTATAATAGAAGAGATGTGCGAAGTTTTTTGCCGACTCCCATTCCGGAAGAAGCGATACATAACGTATTGAAAGCCGCTCACCAAGCACCGTCAGTCGGCTTTATGCAACCATGGAATTTCATCATCGTTTCATCTGATGAAACGAAAGAGAAATTGGCTTGGGCAGCGGATAAAGAAAAACGTGCGCTAGCCATTCATTATGAAGACAATGGAGAAAAAGAAACAAAGTTCCTTGGCTTAAAAATACAAGGATTGAAAGAAGCACCCATTACTATTTGCGTAACATGTGATCCTACGCGTGGCGGTTCACACGTGTTAGGACGTAACTCCATCCCTGAAACGGACATGTTGTCGACTGCCTGTGCAATCCAAAATATGTGGCTAGCGGCATGTGCGGAAGGTCTGGCGATGGGGTGGGTGAGCTTTTATAAAAAGAATGATGTACGCGATATTTTGAACATACCCCCTCATGTTGAACCGGTTGCTCTTCTGTCTATTGGTTACACGGAGCATTATCCTACTGCGCCTATTCTAGAAACAGCTAATTGGGAGAAACGACGAAGTTTAGATGATTTGATTTTTACGGAGCAGTGGAATAAGAAAAAATAAATGAGTAGAGAAACGCACAAGAAATAATTATATAGTGTGAAGTGATTACAGTAGATGGAGAAAACCATGTCAACTGTAAGTAGTCTATATTTTTTTTGGTGGTAGCTCAAAGAAGTGGAATTCATCTGTGCATTTTTTGTATAATGGTAAGACTGACATCTGTAGGGAATAGGTATATGTAAAAAAAACATTTCTGTACACGCAGGTGAAAGTTATGAAGAGAGGATTTGAACGTAACGATGAGTACTAATTTTTGGCGTGATTTACCACGGCCATTTTTCATACTAGCACCGATGGAGGATGTGACGGATGTGGTTTTTCGTCACGTAGTAAGCGAAGCCGCTCGTCCGGATGTATTCTTTACCGAATTTACAAATACGGAAAGCTTTTGTCACCCAGAAGGAATCTTCAGCGTGCGTGGACGTTTGGCGTTTACGGAAGACGAACAGCCGATTGTTGCACATATTTGGGGGGACAAGCCTGAACATTTCCGTGATATGAGTATTGGAATGGCGGAACTTGGTTTTAAAGGATTGGATATTAATATGGGATGCCCTGTGCCAAATGTAGCAACAAAAGGTAAGGGGAGCGGTCTAATCAACCATCCTGAAACAGCCGCGGCAATTATCCAAGCAGCAAAAGCTGGTGGGTTACCTGTCAGTGTAAAGACTCGTCTTGGCTACACAGATATAGAAGAGTGGCACACTTGGCTCAGACATGTACTGGAGCAAGATATTGCGAACCTATCAATTCATCTCCGTACTCGTAAGGAAATGAGTAATGGGAGTGCGCATTGGGAATTGATTCCCGAGATCAAGAAACTTCGTGATGAAATAGCGCCTGACACGCTGCTGACAATCAATGGAGATATTCTCGATCGTCAAATGGGTCTGGAGCTTGTGGAGAAGTACGGTGTCGATGGGGTTATGATTGGACGCGGAATTTTTAATAATCCATTTGCATTTGAAAAAGAGAAGAGAGAGCATGATCATAAAGAGTTGCTGGATCTTTTGCGTCTTCATTTGGATCTTTTTGACAAATATTCGACAGAGCTAGAACCGCGATTGTTTAAACCGTTACGTCGATTTTTCAAGATTTACGTTAAAGGATTCCGTGGAGCAGCTGAACTAAGAAATGATTTAATGAGTACGAATACGACAGATGAAGTGCGCGCATTACTGGATAATGTAGAACTTGATTAATAGTATAGAGAATCTATAACTTAAATAATTTATTCATACATGTGAAAGCCTTCTTGCCATTCCAGAAATACTGGTATGAGCAAGGAGGCTTTTTGCATAATAGAGTCCAGGTGGAATTATATCTTCTTACTTAAATAAACCGAGTTTTTCAATTCGGCGAACTGCTTCTTGCAACCGTTCTTCACTTTCTAACAACCCAACACGAATATATCCTTCGCCGTAAATACCAAATCCGTTCCCCGGTGATACTGCGACGTCTGCTTTATCGAGTAATAAATCGGCAAAGGTTTCACTTGTAAACCCTTCTGGGACAGGTAACCAAGCGAAAAACGAGCCAGTAGGTGCTGTAACGTCCCAACCGATACGTTCACATTCGGTTAGCAATACGGTCAGACGACCTTCATAGAGCGCAACTAACTCTTCAACGCATTGTTGTGGACCTGTCAATGCTTCAATTGCAGCGCGTTGAACTGCTGGAAAGATACTAGTAAATAAGTGGTCTTGCAATACGTTTAAAGCTTCAATTATTTCAGAGTTACCGACTGCAAAACCGACGCGCCAACCTGCCATATTATACATTTTGGAAAGAGACAGCATTTCAATGCCGACTTCCTTTGCTCCGTCAGTTTGTAAAAAACTAATCGGCTTCTGACCTTCAAAACCAATACCACCATACGCAAAATCTTGTAAAACGGCAATCTGATGTTCTTTGGCAAATGCCACGGTTTTTTCATAAAACTCGGGTGTTGCTGTGACGCCAGTTGGATTACTTGGATAATTTAAGTACATTAGTTTGGCGTCTTTTTTCTGATCATCTGTTAATGTATCGTAATCAGGAAGAAATTCATTCTCCTTACGTAGTGGCATCGTGTCATATCGAATACCTGCTAAGCTGACACCTGATAGATAATCAGGGTAACCCGGGTCTGGTAACAGTAATAAGTCTCCTTCATTCATAATCGCTAAAGGGAGTTCTACGACGCCGACTTTTGTGCCACCGAGTACCGCAACTTCTGTTTCAGGGTCAATCGTAACATCGTATTCACGCAGATAGTATTCAGCCACTGCTTGCTTTAAAGCAAGTGTCCCTCTAAACGGAGAGTAGCCGTGTGTAGCTGGATCTTCAACGGCTTCTTGCAATGCTTTAATAATATGAGGAGGTGTTGGCTGGTCAGGGTTTCCACGTCCTAGGTTAATAACATCTCTACCTTCATCCATAGCCTTTTCTATTTTATTTAATAATAACGTAAAGAAATGCGGAGGGAGATTTTGTAATCGGTTGGACAAAGCCATAGTCTATTCCTTCTTTCTTTGATTGGGTATTTGCGTTAAGTATACATAGATCATACTAGACTTATCAATAGATGGATGGTTATTTGATTCCAGATGATTAAGAAAATTGTGCGAAAAAATAATACTTATAGAAAAAGTCGGAGATTAAAATGATTTGTCGTTATTGACCTTGACAGTTTTATTAATTCAGATTAGTATATATTTTACGCATATAATTAAATAGCAATCTCTTATCAAGAGTGACTGAGGGAAAAGGCCCGATGAAGTCCAGCAACCCCTTGAACGAAACGAGGAAGGTGCCAAATCCTACAGCATGGTTTTCCATCTGAGAGATAAGCTGAGAATATTTCAGTACTTCTTTCATTTAGAAAAATGAAAGAAGTTTTTTATTTAGAAAGAAATTTTAATTCCAGCTGTTTATGATTGTTTTTACTAGAATATAGAAAGAAGTGAGAACATGATCCAAATTCAACATTTGTCTAAGGTATATCAGACAAAAGATAAAGTGGTAAAAGGTGTAGATGATGTATCACTAGACATCGCGACTGGAGAGATATTTGGTATTGTAGGTTATTCAGGTGCGGGAAAAAGTTCTCTTATACGCTGTTTGAATTTGTTGGAAAAACCAACGAGTGGCACTGTTTTAATTGATGATGTAAATTTAACGAAATTATCAGGGGTACAACTTCGACAGGCACGGTTGAAGATCGGAATGATATTCCAGCATTTTTATTTAATTAGTCAAAAGACGATTTTTGAAAATGTCGCATTTGCTTTACAGGCAGCGAAAATGCCGTCAGATAAAATAGAGATTCGTGTAATGGAGCTTCTTGAAATGGTTGGTCTGTCTGAAAAACGCAACGTATATCCTGCACAGTTGAGCGGGGGACAGAAGCAACGCGTCGGTATTGCGAGAGCCCTAGCAAATAATCCATCCGTTTTGCTTTGTGATGAAGCAACATCCGCGCTGGATCCCAACACGACGATGTCTATTTTACGATTGTTGAAAAAGATTAATAAAGAATTGAATATCACCATTGTTTTAATTACTCACGAGATGAATGTTGTAAAAGAAATTTGTGATCGCATGGCGATTATGCAAGACGGAAAAGTGATCGAAGAAGGGCAAGTATATGATATCTTTTCTAACCCAGTTCAACCTTTGACGAAGGAGTTTATTAGCAGTGTGGTGTCTTACGACATACCCGAAACCGTCATGTCCAATTTGGTCGGTACACTAATAAAAATCACGTTTAAAGGTGAAGTAGCGATGGAGGGCGTGATTTCCGATACTATGCAGAAATATAGAGTGAAAGGAAACTTCTTGCATGGGTCGATCGAATATATTCAAGAACGAGCACTAGGGATTTTCTTGATGGAATTGCAAGGCGAGAGTGAAGAAGTAAAGCAAGCGATTGCATACATACTAGAACAAAATGCACAATTGGAGGTGATCCGACAACATGTTTGATCTATCTCACATCATGGAACTCATGCCGGATATTACAAAAGCATTTGGTGAAACTCTTTATATGATCGGCATCTCACTTACGATTGCGCTGATTATTGGATTGCCGCTTGGCGTTTTGTTATTTACTACAGATAAAGGACTATTTTTAGAGAACCGTGCAATTAATTCGGTTGTTGGATTTTTAGTCAATATTATTCGCTCCATTCCATTCATCATATTACTTGTGGCACTTATTCCTTTGACGAAACTAATTGTTGGAAACACAATTGGACCTGCAGCAGCTAGTGTATCGCTTTCTGTAGCAGCCATCCCTTTCTTTGCACGGATCGTTGAAACATCCATGCGTGAAATTGACAAAGGGGTGATAGAGGCGGCAATCTCAACGGGTGCTTCGCCATGGATGATTATCTGGAATGTGTTATTACCTGAATCGAAGTCGAGTATTATCCAAGGACTTACACTGACATTAATCAACTTAGTTGCTTATTCAGCAATGGCTGGATTTGTTGGCGGAGGCGGAATTGGAGATTTGGCAATTCGTTTTGGTTATTACCGATATGATGACAGTATTATGCTCGTCACCGTCGCCATTTTAATAGTGCTAGTGCAGTTGATTCAATTTGGTGGGGATCGTTTTTCAAAAATGATAGATAAAAGATAATAGGGGAGAGATGAACTATGAAGAAACTGGTATTTGCATTCATTCTCACTGCGTTGGTTGCGGCTTTAGCGGCTTGCGGAGAAGAAAAGTCTACTGAAAAATCGGATGACGATAAAAATATTCACTTTGGTGCAACAGCAGGTCCTTATAGTGATATGTTAAAAAAAGCGATCCAACCTGCACTTGAGGAAAAAGGATATACCGTTAAAATCACTGAATTCAGTGACTATATTCAGCCAAATATTTCGTTGGACAGTGGGGATATAGATGCGAACCTGTTCCAAAACATTACGTATTTGGAAAACTTCGAGAAAGAAAATAATATGGAACTCTCTGAATTAATTATAGTACCAACCGCACCATTAGGTATCTATTCAAATAAATATAAATCTCTTGAGGAAATTGAAGATGGATCAACCATCACTATTCCAAATGATCCAGTTAACGCAGCGAGAACGTTATACGTATTGGAAGATGCAGGGTTAGTGAAAATGGATGATGAAATTGACCAATTGACGGCATCTGAAAAAGACATCACGGAAAACCCGAAAAACTTGGTGATTCAGCCGGTTGAGGCGGGGCAATTGCCTCGTTCAGTAGAGGGAGCTGATTTGGCTGCAGTACCTGGAAACTTTGCAATTGCAGCAAATATGGATTTGTTAGACGCTCTGGCTTTAGAAGATATGCCTGATCAGTTCCGAAATGTTGTGGCAGTGAAAACAGAAAACGTAGATAAGCAATTTGCGAAAGATATTATTGAAGTAGTAGAATCCGAGCAGTTTTTAGAAGTGATTGAATCTGAATTTAAAGGTTTCGGTAAACCAGCTTGGATGGAAAAGTAATAGTTGTATGTAAAGTATTAAGGTAAAAAAATATACCAGACTTGAAGACGATAGAAAGTGTCTTCAGGTCTGGTATTTTCCTGTGCTTTTTACTCTGTTTCCACCAATACAATATCATCAATAATTGGCACATCACGTTTTAATTCCGTGAGCATTTCTTCATCTACAGTGCTATCGATTTCACATATTGTAATAGCGGGCCCGTCAATAGCAAAACGTTCATTTGCCATACGAGCAATATTGATTCCTCTTCTTGAGAGAATGCCTAAAAGGTCTGCAATAACACCTTTTTGATCGGTGTGGCGAATCAATAGTGCCGGACGTTCACCTGAGAATTTTAACGGATAATCGTCAAGTTCTTGTACTTCGATTTTACCTCCTCCAAGCGAACTGGCGAGGACTTTTATTTTATTGGTCGGTCCTGTTAACTCGACAAGCACGGTGTTTGGATGATAGCTACCGAGCACACGTTTCGTGAACTCGTATTCTAATCCTGTCTCTATCGCATGTTCTTTCGCATGCGGAATTCTTTCATCTGTCGTATTGTACCCCATGACACCAGCCAGAAGCGCCAAATCGGTACCGTGTCCTTGATAAGTAGTCGCAAAGGAACCCATTAGTGAAAACTTCGCATGAATTGGTTGCTCGTTCAATAGCTGAAACGCGACGTTTCCAATTCGAACAGCTCCAGCAGTGTGTGAGCTAGATGGACCAATCATGACAGGGCCAATGATTTCATAGGCACTTTGATATTTAGCAGGAGCACCGTTGCTTTTTTCTTTTTGCTCTTTTTCTTTCCCGAATACTTGGGTTTTCAGTCTTTGACCAGTAGGTGTACCAGCAAGTCCACCGATTCCAGTTTCGCGCAGTGACTCTGGCATATTCTGTCCTACTTCGTGCATGACATGGATCACTTCGTCTGGAGGAATGATGCTCACCACCCCTGCCATTGCCATATCTGCAGCAGCTTCAGCTGTGATAGCATGTAGTCCATTTCGAATGATACAAGGGATTTCTACAAGACCTGCCACAGGATCACAAACGAGTCCCAATGAGTTCTTCAGCGCAATACCTATTGCGTGACCGACTTGGTCAGGTGTGCCGCCAGCAAGTTCCACTAATGTTCCTGCCGCCATTGCAGTAGCAGAGCCGACTTCTGCTTGGCATCCTCCCGCAGCCCCTGAAATGGACGCACGATTCGCGATGACTAACCCTAGCGCAGAAGCCGTGAACATGGATAAGACGATTTGATCGCGTGTGTACTTGCCGCTATCGAGCGCATGTACAAGAACAGCAGGCAAAATCCCTGCTGATCCTGCAGTGGGGGTTGCGACAATTCGTCCCATATTCGCGTTTACTTCTGAGACCGCCAGTGCATTCGCAGCGGTGTGAAGGGTAGAAGGATGAACGAAAGAGTTCCCTTTTTCGGCATAGCTATATAAGCGCTGTCCGTCGCCGCCAGTTAGTCCTGTGCGTGACATAACAGAAGTAGTCGTCCCTTTGCGCACTGCTTCTTCCATCACCGTAAATTGTTCTGACATTTTCTTGATGATAGTTTCTCTCTGCATGCTTTTTTGCTTGATTTCCGATTGAATCATCAACTCGTAAATCGGCGTATGATCCTGTTCCGCATGCTCGATCAGTTGGTTTAAACTCGTGAATGCCATATGTGTTTGCTCCTTAAAGAGAACTGTTCAGATATAAAGATTCAAGAACCGTTCTCATTGTATTTAATATAAAACATTGCATCTATTGAAAGCGCTTACCCCCAATTATTTGTTATTTTACGTGAAATGTCAATTAATCGAAAAGATACCGAAGTACCTAATATCCAGTACCACGTATGTTTTTTAGCAACTTTGAAGATCTAATAGCAAATAATGAAATAAGTTGTTGAATGATTTCTTTAGTTTCCTTAGTATTCGGCCGATAAGCCATATAATTAACCTTTTTCTCATGAACGTTTACTAATTTATTCTATAGTGTTAAATGAATAGTTTCAATGATTTGCAACGAACTGGATAAGCCCAATACAATCATCTTATGGTATGATGAATCAATGAAAATAGAAGTAAGTAAATATATAATACGATTTCCAATGTAGGGGGATTTTTATATGAATGAAGAGACAAATTCAGTACAAGGAATTACAGAACTCAAAGAACAAATTATAAAGTATGAGAAAATCATAGAAGATTTATCAGCACCAATTATTCCTTCTATCGTACCGGAAACGATTTTAGTTCCGCTAACTGGTGCTCTTTCAGTAGGGCGTTTTATGCATATCCAGGAAAAAATTGTGCAAAGAATACCTGCTAACAACATCGTGACAGTAGTCTTTGATTTCACCGATATCAGCACCTTGGCAGTGGAAGAAAATATGGGATATGAGCTATTGAGTGAAAAAATCAATGAATTAGTCAGCGTATTACAATTGATGGGCACAGAAACTATTTTTGTAGGTTTTTCACCGGCATTTGCTCAAAATTTAATTCTATCCAATGTATCGAACTTTAATCAAATCCGTGCATTTACGAATTTCCGTGAAGGTCTTCGATACTTATTAGATCAAAAAGGCATGGAAATTGTTTATAAAAAATAAACTAATGCCTGTGCAACAGCGGATTTTTAGTCTACTGTTATACAGGCATTCATTTATTACTTTACACTACGTCGAACGACCAATACGTCACATGATGCAGTCAAAACAATTGCCTCAGAGACAGAGCCTAGAAAAAAATGCTCAGCGTTCTTTACTCCTTGCGCCCCGCAAACGATTAAGTCAGCTTCTACTGCTTGTGCAAGGTCTTTGGAAATATTTACTTTTGGATCGCCATGTGTGATGTATGTTTCCACATGGTCAATACCTTCTTCTTTAGCAATGGTTTTATAGCTATTCAGCAAATCCCTTATGTGTTGCTCTTCCCGTTCGCGATAAGAAGTGTCATCTTCGTCAATCGAAAACATATCAATGACGCTGACGATGTGCAATCTCGCATTTTCTTCCAGCTTTACAATGTCTATCGATTTATAAAAAGCCAGTTTTGCTTCACTTGAACCATCTACCGCGACCAGAATATCCATATATTCATTCATCTGTCAAATCTCCTCTCAAAAATCAGGATAACCTTTCATTCGTCTGATGTAATAAATTTAGTATGGTAATAATTTACTTCTTATTATACCATGCTTATAAGTGAATTTTTATAACATTCAGAAAAACGGATCAACTAGTTGTATAAAAATTTAAAATGAACATACTACACGTATTAACAAGGGCGTTAGAATAAGTTAGGAGGTAAAGAACATGACAAATCTAAATAAGAAGTTATCAACAGAGCAACAGGAAAAGATACTCGAAACACTTCAATCACGTTTCGCTAGTAATATGGTTCGCCACACAGATATGGACTGGTCATCATTACATGACAAGCTAATAGAGAATATGGACAAGCTATGGTCCCTCCATGAGATGGAAGTCACTGGAGGTGAGCCGGACATGGTAGACTATGACGAAACCACAGACCAATACATCTTTTTTGATTGTTCAGCAGAGAGTCCTGTAGGTCGTCGAAGCGTTTGTTATGATCGAGAAGCTTTGGAATCTAGAAAGAAGAACAAGCCGGAAAATAACGCGCTGGATATGGCGAATGAGATGGGAATTGAATTATTAACAGAAGAACAATACAGATGGCTCCAACAGTTTGGAGAATTTGATAGAAAAACATCGAGCTGGGTACAGACACCAGAAGAAATCAGGAAACGTGGTGGCGCTCTTTTTTGTGATCGTCGATATGATCAAGTGTTTTTGTATCACAATGGAGCAGAGTCGTATTATGCCGCGAGAGGATTTCGAGGCTTACTCAGACTGTGAAATGAGATAGTAATACAGTTTGCGTAGATTCGATTAATCATTCTCTTTTTAGTGTATTTCATCTATGGTAAGATAGAGAAAAGAGTAGTTTGATATGGGGATATAGTATGAGATATAGAGGTAGAGTAGTGGCTGTATGTATTGTGATATTGTTCAATATTTTGCGTTACGGCTATTACAATATCTATTTAGGTTATCTTTTTGAGAAGAGTTTCTTTGTTTTGACAGGGATTTTTTTGCTGGTTGCCTGGATAGGTGGTAGACAATACGATGTAGCCAAGTTTTATGCAGAGAAAGATCCGCTAACCAACGCCTACAACCGGCGGACAATTGATAAGGTATTTAAGAAACAGATTTCTCAATATAAGAATCAAAGGAAGAAAATTGGCGTAGTCTTGATAGATCTTGATAATTTTAAGTATATTAATGATACATTCGGGCATCAAACAGGTGATGAATTATTACGTTGCGTCGCTGAATGTATTATGAGTAACTCAAAAAAAGAGGACTATGTTGTACGCTGGGGTGGCGACGAATTCGTGCATGTAATTCTCGATCTAAAAGAGGATACTATTTCAGAATATGTTCGAAGTTTAAGAAGTAAATTATCTGATTTGGACGTAGAATCGGTCAGCGCGGTAAGTGCTTCGATCGGAATCGCAGTTTATCCAGATGACGGAGAGACTTTTGAGGTGCTGATTCAGAAGGCAGATACATCCATGTACGAAATGAAAAAAGCATAATTAGTTTCTAATCCTTGTTCAGTCTGCATAACAGAATGAACAAGGATTTTTGAAATGAAAAAATGGTGGAGAGGTATTAAATGTAATGTGGACTTCGGTAATAAGTTGATGAATGATGCTACTCGGATATATAAGCTAGCTAATAATTACGCTTAAACTTCTTATGTTCTTTCAATGGTCGCCGTAATTTCCACTCCCGTCAAAGCTTGCGTAGCTAAGCGATCAGCTTCGCTGTTTTTCTTGCGTGAAATCAGTTCATAACGTGGATGGAGCCCTAAAGATTCCATCTTTTTTTCAACTGTATTGGCCCAACTGTATAGTTCTTCTTCAATTACAGGCCATTCTTCGCTTAAATGATTGATTACGACCCGTGAGTCACCCTTAATCGCAATGGGTAAGTGGTGCGCTCCAAGTGTTTCAAGTTCTTGCAAGCATAGATGAAGTGCTGCATATTCTGCTTCGTTGTTTGAAGATAAGTGTGTAGCAATGGCGTTTTTTCGTAGTCTATAAGATTTACCATTTTGGTTATAATAAAGTACGCAACCGAGACCGGCCAACTTTGTATCCCAATCGAAACCACCGTCGAAGTATACAATGATATTATGTGGCTCTGTTTCAATGCCCTTCAAATAGCCTTTTAATTCCTTAATAGTCCAGGAACTATCAAACTGGTCTGTGAATTTTATTTGTTTTGTGCGACCTGTTTTCTCTAAGTCCTCAGCAATTAGCAGTGCTTGGTCTGCAGGTAATTCTTCGGACTTGAAAACGGTTGGTGTTCCTTTTTTTGATGTATAGTGCCATTCAATTAAAACATTCAAAGTGATCCCTCCCATATACTCAGTTTAGCCAATAAAAATAGATAAAAACCCATTAGTATGTAAATTATATTTACATAAAGGAGATAATGAATATGACCTTGTATAGCTGTTCAGAATGCAAGAAAGCGTATCCTATTGAAGCCACATGGTGGAAATGTGAATGTGGTGGTCTGCTGGATTTAGTACAGTCGGAATCAGACAAGAAGTATGATAATTGGACGAGCCAAAGATCCATTTGGAGATATTTTTCTTCAATGGTAGGTAGTGAGTATTTAACGGGTTGGCGTTCTATTACACTTGGAGAAGGTCAAACACCTTTACTTGAATTAGATGAATCCACATCAAACACGTTTATCAAAGTAGATTTCATGATGCCGACACTTTCTTTTAAAGATCGAGGTGCAGCAGTACTCGTGACGCTGGCAAAACAGTTGGGTGTGAACAAGTTGATTGTAGATAGCAGTGGTAATGCGGGAACAGCCATTGCTGCATACAGTGCCAAAGCAGGAATAGACTGTGATGTTTATGTAAGTGTGAATACATCACCCAATAAATTGGCGCAAATTCAAGCGCATGGAGCAAATATTAAAACAGTGAGTGGAACAAGGGAAGATGTGGCGATTGCAGCTCAATCTGCAGTTGAGGAGGAGCAAGTATTTTACGCAAGCCATGTCTACAATCCGTATTTTTACGAAGGTACAAAAACGTATGCTTATGAAGTTTATGAACAATTGGGGACAGTACCTGATACAGTATTGATACCAGTAGGAAATGGAACGTTGTTATTGGGTGTTTACTATGGCTTTAAAGAGTTGCTTGAAGCAAAGAAAATTGACTATATGCCGAAGATCATCGCGATTCAAGCTGAGAAATGTGCACCGCTTGCGAAAGCATTTGAAAGTGGGGAACTTACAGCCAAGTCGGTCGTGAATGAAGGAACTCTTGCAGAAGGTATTGCCATTGCGTCACCAGCCAGGTCCAAACAAATAGTAGAAGCTGTTAGGGAGACTGATGGTACGTTCATTACTGTTTCTGAGGATGAAATTTTAGAAGCTCGCGTAAAGCTTGCGGCCAAAGGGTTCTATGTAGAAATCACTTCTGCTATTAATTATGCTGGATACACTAAATATGGGAATTCTAAAGATGAAGTCATTGTCATCCCGTTATGCGGAGCAGGCATCAAGTCTTCAACATAAAAAATCCTGCGCGGAAAGCCGCCATGTATAGTACACATGATTACTTTCCGTACAGGAATCATTGATTATTATGCGGTTTCCGTATTACTTTGACTCTCTTCGACATCTGGCTCACCTAACACACCTTCTGTTTGCGCAACGACAACAGCACATGCAGCATCACCAGTAATGTTGACAGCTGTGCGTACCATATCAAGTAGGCGATCTACTCCGAGTACTAGCGCAATTCCTTCAACCGGAAGCCCGACTGATGTCAGAACCATTGCTAACATGATTAATCCTGCACCTGGAACAGCAGCTGTTCCAATACTAGCCAGTACTGCAGTTAAAACAACAGTAAGTAACTGTCCTATAGTTAACTCGATACCATAAGCTTGTGCAATGAATATAACGGCTGCACCTTGCATGATCGCGGTGCCGTCCATATTAATAGTAGCTCCAAGCGATTGAGTGAATGAACTGATAGACTCGGGTACTTTTAACTTCTCCTGAGCTGTTTTCATTGAAATTGGTAGTGTCGCAGCAGAACTTGCCGTACTGAACGCGACAACCTGAGCCGGAAAGAAGTTCTTGAAGAACCAGAGCGGACTACGCTTTCCAATAAATGCGACCGATCCACCATAGACGACAATCGTATGGATTAGAAGAGCCCCGAGAACGACCCCCATATACATACCCATTACCTTAAGTGCGTCAATCCCTTGACTTCCCACAGCAGACGCAATCAAACCGAATGCTCCGTATGGCGCGAATTTCATAACAAATGTGATCAGGTACATAATGAGTTCATTAACTTGCTCGAATAATACTTTCACTCTTTCAACTTTACTCCCCATCATTGCCATTCCAAAGCCAACCAATGCTGCAAAGAAGATAATCTGAAGCATATTGCCTTCTGCCATAGCACTAATCGGATTTGTAGGAATAATGCCTAATAGTGTTTCCGCTACTGGAGGAGCTTCTTGCGCTTCATATGTGGCATTAGCTGTTTCAAAGTTACCTCCTACACCCGGCTTTAGCAATAGACCGAGAGAAATCGCGATGACAAGAGCAATGGCTGTTGTAATCAAGAAAAATCCAAGGGTCTTTCCACCAATTCTACCTAATTTCTTCGGATCACCAATTCCAACCGTTCCAAGAACAATTGAAATGAATACCACAGGGACAACTAGCATCTTCATGAGATTCAAGAAAATTGTACCAAGTGGTTTAAATAGAAATGCATCAGCTGTTGTAAAAATACTAGGCATGAAAATATTTAATACTAAACCGACGACTACCCCTGCAATAAGTGCAATAATGATATTTCTGGCCAACTTCATAAATATCCCTCCTTAATATAAGGTATTCAATAATCAACATACATATGAAAGCGCTTACTTTCTATTATTCGACATACTTGGTAGATTGTCAACCTAATTAGGTAGATACTTAACCAGTTATTGAATAGTTCAAGAGAAACAAAGAAAGTGAGTACGGTCGGTGTGTTGATACATTCATAACTAAATAATTCGCAGAAGAAAGAAATTGATGTAAGTTAAGTTTCTGAAGAGGACATTGCATAGAAAACGTACAATCAGGAGTATAGACATTATTACATCATCGCGAGTCTTAAGTTATGCGGGTAATGTTGCATGAGAGGCAAAGGGGCAGGTATTCATCAGTATCTTATGTAAATCAAACTGTATAAATAAATTGATATCTTTCAAAATTCAAAGTATTATTTGGTTTTTAATGTGAGTCGCTGTACAATTAGGTTATCTATGAATTAATTCTTATATTAAGATAGGAAGTGTGTCAACTGAAAAAGAGAGGCCGCCGAGTGGGAGCTGATGGCGAGAAAAGTCGTCAATTGCTTTTAGAAATTTCTGCAATGCAATTCGCTATTCATGGTTTCCATAAAACGAAGATTAGTGAAATCGTGAAAGAAGCAAACGTCACACAGCCAACATTCTACTTATATTTTAAAAATAAAGAAGCCGTATTTCAGGAATTAGTCGATATGTTTAAAGAAAAATTATATCATCATGTAGCACAAAGCAAACTTCCCGCAGATATAGCAGAAGAAGGTCTAAAGGGGCGAATTGCTTATGGGTTGTGTGCTGTTTTTGAGCTCTTTCAGCAACACGAAGAAGTTGCACGAATTGGTTTTGTCATTTCGGAAGAAGCAGCTAACATTAAAGAACAAATGACTGCACAAATAGAAAGTAATCTTAAAGAAGAAGCAGAGCTTGGATATTTTCATACAAATATAAACTTTGGCGTTGTCGCTGCTGCAATGGTTGGCGCGATTGAATATCTGGCAATCACCAAACTTTGGACAGGAACACATAAACCAGAGGAATTGGCCGAAGAGATTACAAATTTATTTTTAATCGGATTAAAAAATAACTATTCAATAGAGATTTCTTAAATAAAATGTTTGATATCGACTTCTATTGAACGACTAACTAAATAGCAATCTTATTTTTTATATGCTCTTTGAGTAAACAAACCTGTAAAAAGTATTGACACATATATTTGTTTACTATAAAATCAATGTCAACATTAGTTAGAATAGGGTTTACTCAAAGGGGATCATACATATGATGGATTCAAGAAACAGATTAAAAATGATGATTGTAACCGCATTATTCGCTGCCATTATTGGTATTATGGCACAGCTAACGATTCCACTACCTTTAGTTCCGATTACAGGACAAACACTTGCAGTCGGTTTAGCAGCGACTATTTTAGGTTCACGTTATGGAACCATCTCTGTACTAGTATATTTAGCGATGGGCGCGGTAGGGATACCGGTATTTTCAGGCATGTCTTCGGGTTTAGGTGTGATTTTTGGACCCACTGGTGGATTTCTGATCGGCTTTATCCCAACCGCATTCATTACGGGGTATTATATGGAGCGCACAAGTTTCAAACTACCAAATGCAGTTATTGCAAATATCATTGGCATGTTCGTCGCCTTAGCGTTTGGTACAGTATGGCTAAAATTTATTGCGGAACTTTCTTGGACAGCCGCTGTGATGGCTGGCTTCGTGCCATTTTTAATCGGTGGTTTCATCAAGGCATTTCTTGCGGCATGGGCAGGTATTACGGTTCGCGGGAGATTGCTTGCTAACCGACTATTGCTTGCTTAATTTTATTTCAGATGATGTAAAACGTTAATTCATATAATATGAGTTAACGTTTTTTTAATATGTTAGTTCATTATTGCTTCACATTAATTGGATAAGAAAAGCAGTTGGATTTTTGTTGAGTAATTGGTAGAATGATTTTGTAATGATAGAACAGATACTTATTACTAGACTAGATGATCCGTGAAGAGGGTATACAACTTGAGATTGGAATGATATATCGGTGGCGGAAACTAAGAGAAGATCCCCATTGGAAAAATGAGGGAAGCAGTTTTAGGAGGTATTACCATGAAGATTGCTGTGGCGGTAGATGGCTCAAATAATGCATTACGGGCAACAGATTATGCAATCATGTTAGTGAAACAATTTTCTGAAGCTAAACTGGAATTGATCCATGTGATCGACTTCAATAAAGAAGATGAGCGATTATTAAAACAAAGTCCTCATAGTCTTGCTATGTATCAAAAGAAGAAGATGCAATCTGCACTGAAATTAGTAAATGATAGTGGAATAGTAGCGGAAGTTACAATGCTTCGTGGGAATCCGCATCAGCAAATCATTAAACACGTAAATGCGAATGATATCGATCATCTCATCCTAAGCAGTCGCGGTTTAAGATTACTTAAGAAGTTAGTTATGGGTAGTGTAAGTCAAAAAGTCATCAAACATGTAAATAGCTCTGTGACGATAATTAAATAAACAATATAAACCAGAACTGCCGTAGCGTATCCTACAGATATGTTACGGCAGTTTTTTTAGGATCTTTTACTGTCGGCATATGCCGGTTCTGGTCTTTGCATTTTCATATCGGTGATTGAAGAATTACCTTCCCACTTATCCAGTATCACAGCATTGGCTGTGTTGCCAAATACGTTCAACAATGTACGGAAGCCATCAGTCAAGCGATCCACTCCAGCGACAAGCGCAATACCCGCAAGAGGTAAATTGGCTGCGGCAAGTACAGTGGACATCATAATGATACCTGCACCTGGCACACCTGCTGTACTAAATGACACGACAAGTGCACTGACAATGATGGCTAGGATTTGTGCGCCACTCAGCTGGATATCAAATAGCTGAGCAACGAATAAAGCATTGAATGTCTGCAAAATGCAAGCACCGTCACGTTTCAAGGCAGTTCCTAAAGGTATCGCAAAACCTGCAATCTCTTCTTTCATTTTAAATTCTTTTTTGCTATTTTCCATGGCGACCGGCAATGCTGCATTAGAGCTAGCCGTACCGAATGCGATACCGAATGTCGGCTGGAAGCTTTTCCAGAAGTGCTTTGGAGACACATGTAGGAAGCTTAGAATAACAAAGTACGCGATAGCCATCAGTGTCAAAGCTAAGATTAATCCTAAAATATAAACAAATAATTTTTGCACAATATCAAGACCTTGTGTGGCAATTACAGAACTGATTAAGGCGAAAACACCTATTGGAGACAATTTCAAAACAAGCATCGTAATCTTTTCTACGATAGTGTGCACGCTTTCTACGAATGAAAGAAATGGTTTTGCTTGACTGCCAGCCATACGAATTCCGATGACAACAATAATTGCCGTGAAGATAATCTGCAACAAATTCCCTGTGGCGAACGCTTCGAATGGATTGGTAGGAACTATCGAAATCAACCATTCAAGAATACCTTGTCCTTCCTTTGCCTCTCCTGCTGCCACTTCCCCTAAGCCATCTACTATATTCCCGGGTTTCAATACTGAAGCGGTGATATAACCAATGACAAGCGCGAGTATGCTAGTGCTGATGTAAAGGAACAATAGCTTCCCTGTTAACCGTCCAACTTTTTCAGAGTGATCTATACTAGAGAAACCTACAATTAATGATGTAAACACAATGGGTACTACTACGAACTGGATTAAGCTCAAGAAAATTTTACCGATTGGAGAAAGTACGTATTCATTCAATTGCGGTACTGCTTGCGGGAGGAAGATATTTAGAATAATCCCAAAAATAATACCTAACACGAGACCGACTGTGATTTTTGTTGAAAGTTTAATAGAAAACAACTCCTTAAATCCTTATTGATATAGTAGGTTTAATATAATGAAATATATATGTTTTGTCAATACTAATAATTCTAACTATTGCAAGAGTGTATAGTAGTCGCTAATTTTATTGAGTCTTGTTCAATAAGATCAAATGGTATTATGATGAATTGAAACAACTATCTTAAGAAAGAGCAATTATGTATACAACTAATATTAAATCATATAAGATACCCCTATAGGTATGTAAGGGGGGACGAGATGAAAGAACAATCGTATGAAAATCATACACGGGTAACACCTTTGCAACACTATATTTGGTTACCATTAAGCGTTCTATTGCTTTTGACAACAGCGATCTATGGAATTTATCAATTTGTAAAGCATGGGTTTTCAATGCAGATTTTACTATTATTCGCTGTCATCGTTCTTGCTATTATTCCAGGGATGCTCGCACGGATTTATGCGTTGTCTTTGCAAGATCGATTAATCATCACAGAGGAGCAGCTTCGTTACTTTATGTTGACGGGTAACCGTTTAGCTGCACAATTGACGAAATCACAATGGATTGCATTACGATTTGCTTCAGATGAAGAGTACGTGGAACTTGCGAATCGGGCAGTAGTGGAAGATCTGTCACCAGATGAAATTAAGAAATCTATAAAGTCATGGAGAGCAGATCATCAGCGTGTGTAATGAAAATAGAGAACACAGGATCTGAACTAGATCTGTGTTCTCTTTTAAGTTGGTTACATATTATATATCGCTAATTATCGATATATTGATAGCAAAAAGGCTGAAGATAAACTACATATCATGACAAGTAAAAATACCATATCTATCCCAGTATACCGTGTAGGATAATAATATGTCCTTGCAGCACCCATCTGATACTGTTTCGCTTCCATCGCAACTGCAATGCGTTGCGCGCGCCGTATACTTTGGGCAAATAGCGGAACTGTATAGGACTGCAATCGTTCATAGAAACCTCTAAATCCTTTTGAAAACTGGATATTTCGTACTTTTAAAGCATTCCTACGAATTTGTAGCTCTTCAGTTACAGCAGGAATTAAACGAAAAGCTGCAATAAAGCTATAGGCATATTTGGACGGCAGACGAAACTGTTGCATCATAGCATAAAAGAATAGTACAGGTTGGATAGTTAAGATAAACGTAAAGCCAACGAAGCCGAATGAAAGTGACTTACTTCCGAGCAAAAGCGCGTGTTGAATACTCTCTTCAGAAATCTTGAATAGCCCCCATTGCCAAATTACCGCTTCACCCTTACCGAACAACAACATGGTCAACCCAGTGGATAGGAATGAAATAGCTAACGGAATGGAAAGCAATGAAAGTTTCTTCAGCGAATAACCGCTAAATACATAAAATAATATTCCATATAAAATAGCTTGTGAGATAGCAAAAGATAAACTTTGATTTACGAGCGTAATAATCAAGAACGCAAAAAATACGATAAATTTTAACGCAGGATTGACTCGGAATAACCAGGTTTCGCGTTTAGGTGTGAACCAATTGAACACTCTTCGCACCTCCTACTCCATTAGCCGTATGCACAACACCATCAACTACAGTCCAAACAGCAGTAGCGAAGTTTTCTACTATTTCTGTATCATGCGTAACCATCAAAATTGTCATGCCTTCAGTGCGCAATTGTTCCAGCTTTTCAAGAATGGCGAAGGTGTTTCGTGCATCCTGCCCGAAAGTAGGCTCATCCAGTAACAAAATGTCTGTACTAGGAGTAAGAGCAGTTGCGACACTCAAACGACGCTTTTGACCCGTAGATAGCTGGTAAGGATGGCGCGAAACAGAATCAGGTAAGTTAAATAAACACATCAATTCTTTCGCATAAACGTCTGCATCATCTTTTGGCATGCCGTGTAAAGATACGGTTAACTCTTCCGTAATCGAGTTCGTCACAAATTGTAGTTCGGGATTTTGAAAGACGAGCGACAGACCTTGCGGGAGTTGCCGTTTCTTCTTTTTCCACGCAATGGGTACACCGTTCACTTCATAGATACCGCTAGTCCGAAGTAATTGCATGAGAGATAAAAGTAATGTACTTTTACCAGAACCATTTTCGCCAACAATCGTAATCCAGTCACCGGCCTGTACAGTCGCATGTTTGGCAGAAATCTTTTCCATTTGACCACGATAGCCGTGAAAGTCCTGGATTTGAATTTTCTTTTGTGATGAAACGGCTTGACGATTTATCATCATTAATTGAAACGCATCAGATGTTTTATATTCTTCCCATACCCCTGGGTACCAAATACCATATCGTTTCAGTTGTTCTTGAAAGTTTGCAAAAATATATGCTGGTGAACCATCTGCGATTATGACGCCATGATCATTAAACAACACAACACGATCTACCCAGTCAGCAATCAAATTGATTTTATGCTCCACAATGATCACAGTTTTATCAGCGGTTGCCTCTTTAATAGAAGACCAAATCTGTTGCGTGCCTTCCGGATCCAATAATGCAGAGGGTTCATCCAGAAATAGCACGTCAGGTTCTAATAATAAAACAGAAGCCAATGCTAACCGTTGTTTCATACCTTGAGACATTTCATTGATGGGCGTGTGGACATCTTTCAAATGCAAGTCCACACGCTTTAACACTTCTTCAATAAGAAGTGCCATTTCTTCACGCGGAACTTGAAGATTCTCTAAAACGAATGCAAGTTCTTCATCTACATAGGTCATACAGAATTGTGTGTCTGGGTCTTGGAAAACGAACCCCCATGAGTCAGGTAACTGAATGTCTGTTGCTTTCATTGGCAGTTCGATGGAGCTTGGTATAATGCCGCTCAGTACTTGGAGTAAAGTGGATTTCCCACAACCACTAGGACCAAGCATGAGAACTTTTTCGCCAGACTGAACAGAGAAGGAGAAGTCTTTAAAGACCAAAGCATCTTCTCCTGGAAACTTCAGTCGTAAATCTGTAACGCTGATGTTATTCATAGTTGGATCATACCTCCGCTTTTACTGATCAAGCATCGTATATTCTTTCTTATCAACAGGTCGAATGAGCGACGTCACACCTGTTGCTTCTAGCGCCCTTACAATGAGCACAGCAAAAATACCCGTGAAGATGAATGCGCTGATTGCACGTAATCCGTATTTTACAATGAGTGCCCATGTTTCGAGTGCTGCGTAACCATAAACCAAGTCAAGTCCGAAACTTGCAAGACATGACGTGATTCCTGCTAATCCAGCAATTAAAATAGAATAGCGTTTATAACGGAATGCAGCGAACAATAATTCCGCAGCAAGACCCTGTGCGAGTCCATACATCAATACTTCAATACCATGACCAGCAAACGCAGATAAGGAAGCCCCTGCAATACTTGCGATGAGTGCAGTACCTGGTTTTCGTAATAATAAAAAGGCGAACGGCCCGACCATGAACCACATACCGTAAAGCAGTTGACGCGCGACAGGCATGATCGGTTTGACGACAGTGTATAAATCATCCCAAAACTTCATCAGCACGCCAAACACAACGCCAATCATGATGGTAATCAATAAATCGGTGAACTTTAACTTTTTCAAACTCTTCCACTCCTTGTTATTTTTTCATACAAAAAAGCCGTCTGAAGAGCAGACGGCCGAGGAAGGAAAGAGATTCCTGTATAATTCCATCGATCACGCTCTCTACGCTGGCATTACCCAGATCAGATTAACGGTCAGCAGTGGATTCATCTGCTATCTCAGCCTGATTCTCTCAAGCACCCGGACGGACAATCATGTAAGCAATCCTAGTATACAGCACGTTGAATTGTGTGGCAACTTATGAAATGACTACATGTTCAATAAAATGCTTGCAGTTTAAATTGAACATATTGTACTGAAATCCTGATATACTAATAGGATAGAAATGTTCATAATTATATTCTCGATATAATGGAAATAGAGTGTAAAAGGAGTTTTCACATGACAAAACATATAGCGTTTATTGACGTGGAGACGACAGGTATGAGTGCCGAGGCGAGTGAAGTGATCGAGTTAGGCGTTATGCTGGGAGAGTATGAAAATAACCGTATTGTTCGGGTCGCTGATGAGTATTGCGAGTTTCAAGAACCGTTCTATTCCATTTCTCCGACGATTACGAATCTCACGGGCATTACCGATCAGATGGTAAGAGGGAAGTCGCTTGATATGGATAGAATTCTAAAAATACTTGATCAAGCAGACGGTATAGTAGCACATAACGCATCATTTGATAGGGGGTTCGTCAGCCGGCTATTACCTGAAACGCTCGATATGGACTGGTATTGCTCCGTCAGACAAATCAAATGGAAAAATTACGGCTTTGAAAACGGTAAACTGCAACAATTGCTGAGAGCGCACCGAATTCAAGTGCATAATGCCCACAGAGCACTTGACGATGCAAAAAACCTAGCACTCTTACTGAACTCGTCCAATCCGAATCTGACGGATGATACATTCATCTCCTATTTGATGAATAAAGCACCGATGAAGAAACCAGCCAAATCAAGATTTTAATAGTAGCGAATGATGTCCGGGAATACTTCACCGGGCATCTTTTTTGTATGGTTTAAGGTTTAAATCATAGGAAAGTGAATCTTATAACAAAATCAAAGTATAGAGTGATGACACAAAGACGTCATGGAAGTATGCTGAATTCTTGTGTATAAACCAATCTGCACATCTTTTTCATAATCTTTTTCTATACTTAAAATATAGATGGCTAGGAAGTTTATCTTGAAATACGCAGATTTTCAAATATACCGACGATCATGCTAGAAGCAAGAACAGATAAGACAAATTGAATGAAGGGTCTAGACAAAAGTGCAGATGACTATATTGTAAAACCATTTGATGCACGGGAACTTATAGCGAAAGTAAACGCTATTTTGCGACGATCTGAGAAACTGGAAGAGGACTTGGATCATCCTGACTGTGGTGAGTAAATAGTGCTCCATATTCGTTGCACTATAAGGATAAGAGTACACAACTGTCATAGAAAGGGTTTTACATTATTGAGACGCCCATTACTCAATCCAAGAGACCGTTGACGAGAGATCAATTGATGCATGCCGCCTAGTATCATAATAGGTATCTCGATATTCGAACTGTCGACTATCCATACAAAATTTAAGGGATAAATAAAAAGATTTCCTAATGATGAACTTATAAAGGTGGTGCTATCTATCATGTACAATATATTGTCAAGTGTAAGTCAGCTCATCATGGAACCTGTAGATATCTTACTTCAATCATTTGAAAATAGTCCAATCATTGTCGCATTACTCCTTGGTTTATTAGGAGCTGTAGCGCCTTGTCAGTTGACGGGGAATATGAGTGCTATTACTTTGTTTGGTAATCGTTCTATCCAATTAAAACAAAATGTAAGTGAAGTGATTTCATTTATAGTAGGTAAAGTGGTTGTTTTTAGCGGACTTGGTTTGCTTGTTTGGTTTTTGGGAGAGACATTCCAAAATACTTTAATTGAGTATTTTGCTTTATTTCGTAAAATAATAGGTCCACTCATTATAGCTACTGGACTCGTCCTGCTAGGAATTATGAAGCTAAAGTTTCTAACTAACATACCACGGTACATCCCTGTTCGAATGCGAAATGGGATAGTAGGATCTTTTTTCTTGGGAGTTAGCTTTTCTTTGGCTTTCTGTCCTACGATGTTTGTATTGTTCTTTTTATGGTTGATGCCACTCGTTGCAACTACAACTTATGGATTTGTGTTGCCGGCTGTTTTTGGTGTAGCTACGTCTATTCCGTTAATCATGTTATTTCTCTTCATCTGGTTAGTGGATGCGAAAAGGCTTGTTATGAAAAGTAGCATGAAAGTAGGAAGCATTATACAGCGAACTGCAGGAGTTATACTAATCGTGATTGGCTTAGTAGATACAATCACCTATTGGCAAGTGTAAACTAAGTACGGATGGTATTTACATCTGAGTCATGTGGTACTACTGATTGTTACTTATATATATTGAAGGGAGCTTTTGATAAATGCTTGAAAATATTAACTTATTCCTAGCTTTTGGTGCTGGGTTTTTAAATTTTATCTCACCTTGTACATTGCCATTGTATCCTGCCTTCATCTCCTATATAACGGGAATGTCATTAAATGATATGACATCAGATAGAGTGAAGATTAATAGAAGTGGAATAATACATACTATTATTTTCTTGCTTGGATTTTCGGTTATTTTTATATTTTTAGGATACAGCTCGTCTCTAGTAGGGACATTCTTTTATCAGTATCAAGACTTGCTACGTCAACTAGGTTCCATCTTCATTATCATCTTTGGACTTATAATTCTAGGATTCTTTTCGCCCTCATTTTTAATGAAAGAGAAAAAAATACAATTTAAAAACCGCCCCGTTGGATATTTCGGCACATTTCTAATTGGTTTGGCATTTGCAGCAGGATGGACACCATGTACCGGACCAATTACGGGAGCTGTATTCCTAATGGCGGCTCAAAATCCGGGATCTGGAATATGGTACATGCTCGTATATGTCCTAGGGTTTGCCATTCCATTCCTACTCTTATCTATTTTTATTACACGTGTAAAATGGATTCAAAAGTATAATCGTCTTATAACAAAGGTTGGCGGTTATATAATGGTCGTGTTGGGTTTCGTATTATTTTTTGATGGTTTAACCTATATTATTATATGGCTTAGTCCATTCTTTAGTGGTTTTATGGGTTTTTAAAAGATGTCGTAGTCTGAATGAAAATACAAAAACTCCATGAAATATTATGGAGTTTTTATTCTGATAGTATTGCAGTTACTCCACTATTAAATCTGTAATAACCACGCATTTATTGGGGAAATTACGGTGCTTCATAACAATAAGATGGCGCTTGTAGCTAGGCTGAAGGCCATTCCGAACGCAAAGAGTGCTCTAGTAGCTAATGGAATAGCATGGTAATTATAGGCGGTTGCCTTAAGTTATGCTTCGTTTTTTTAATAGGTATCTTTTGAAAGTGTTCAATCTCCTTTCTTGAATTTTATGAACGAATATGGGCGATGCCGCTTAAAAGCTTTTCATGTGCAAAGTTTTTTCATATATTTTTGCTATACTACTTTTGAAATAATTAGATAAAGGGGATATGAAAATGAGTAAAAAAATTCAAATGGGTATATTTTTGCTGAGTGCGATACTGATCAGTGGATGTAGTAACGATGCACAATCGAATGATCAGAACAATCAACACATGATGAATCAAAATAACAACGAAGGAAATCATCACATGATGGGTGACTCTGCAATGGATAACGGGCATATGAGCCATGATGACGTAGTGCGTTTAGAAGACTCGACAGGTGAAAATGAATTATATATTCCACCGTTATTAACTAGTGAAACGACAGAGGGGACTGAGTATATTGTTAAGGCGCAAAAAGGTAAGGTGAATATATTTGAAGGTGTGACTACAGAAACTTTAGGATATAACGGTGATCTATTAGGTCCGGTTCTTCAATTTAAAAAAGGTGAAACCGTTAAAATTAAAACAATAAATGAATTAGAGGAGGAGACAACGTTTCACTGGCATGGTTTAGAAGTGTCTGGTGAAGCAGATGGAGGACCGCATAAAACACTAAGTCCAGGTGAAGAGGCACTAATAGAATTTGAAGTGACACAAGAGGCGGCTACATTGTGGTTTCATCCTCATCCAGAGGGCAAGACATCTGAACAAGTATATAAAGGACTCGCAGGGCTGATTTATATTGAAGATTCTAATTCGGACAAGTTAGAAATCCCTAAAGAATACGGAAAAAACGATATACCATTAGTTTTCCAAGACCGAATTTTCGATGAGCAAGGGCAATTAGATTATAAAGCGGTAATGAACGAAGATGGGACGATAGGTGATACGTTATTGGTCAATGGTACAGTAAATCCTGAATTAACAGTAGGAAAAGAACAAGTACGTCTACGCTTACTAAATGGATCAAACGCGAGAAATTTTACGTTCAAATTGAATACAGGTGAATCATTTGTTCAAATTGCGACAGATGGAGGCTTCTTGAATGACCCCGTCACATTGAATGAAGTAACTTTGACGCCATCGGAGAGAGCGGAGATAATTATTGATTTCTCGCAACTTAATTCTACAGATGATTTGTCTTTGATTAATGAAGATGGATCTATTCTTTTACCGTTTGATGTGTCAAATCAAGAAGTAGATCGTACGCAAACATTGGGGCAATTAAATGATTTTGCCGTAACGGAAGAAGAAAAAAACATGCCGGTTACGAAGAATATTGAACTCTTTGGTATGATGGATCATGTGACAATCAATGGAAAGAAATTTGATTCAAAAAGAATAGATTTTACACAAAAGCAAGGCGTAACAGAGATATGGGAAATTTATAATAGGAAAGATATGATGGGTGGAATGATTCATCCATTCCATATTCATGGTACACAGTTCAAAATACTCTCGAGAAATGGGATAGAACCTGAAGAGAATGAAAGAGGATGGAAGGATAGTATTGCTGTTCATCCAGGAGAAAAAGTGAAAATCGCTGTACAGTTTAAGCATAAAGGTGTGTATATGTTCCATTGTCACATTTTGGAGCATGAAGACAATGGAATGATGGGACAAATAGAAGTGAAGTAAAAGATATGCCCAAAGTAGCCAGTGAAATATTCATTTCACTGGCTACTTTGCGTTTTCATAAAATGTAAGTAGTACAAGTTGAGTTCGTCAGGCGGGAATACTAAAAAGTGAATGAAAAGAAATAAACTCATAATGAAAAAACGCTAGAAGAACGGTCAGACGAAGATATAAACATGAGAGATTTACGCGATGAAAGAGTGGAAATCAGAAAAAGTTAATAGAGAGAGGGTTTTCTAGAAAAAAACTCCAAACTTCTACTTTCCATGGAATAGTTTATATGGATAAAAGGGTATGGTAAATAGAAGCATGTGACTTACTGAATAACTGAAAGGAATGAGAAGATGAAAGTAATTACTAAGAAGTCACATAAGAAGTTACGACTTTTGTATCAAGCCTTTTTCGTCATGCTGGGTGGAGTGATTACAGCGTATGGACTTGAATCAGTCCTTATTCCGAACAATGTATCGGATGGTGGGGTTACAGGCCTTAGTATTGTAGGTTCTAAAGTTTTCGGACTTCCGTTAGGTGTTTTAATTGCGGTTTTAAATATACCGTTTATCTTTCTTGGTTATAAACAGATAGGCAGGCGCTTTGCGGCGCTTTCTGTAGTAGGTATCGTATCTTTAAGTGCCAGTACAAGTCTAATGCATCATATTCCCATCATTGTACAAGATGATACATTATTGGTAACTGTCGTTGGTGGAATTATTATTGGAGTCGGAATCGGAATAGCTTTGCGTAACGGTGGAGCACTCGACGGTATTGATATGCTGGCAGTGTTGCTGTCAAGGAAACTTCCGTTTGGTACAAGCGATCTTATTTTGTTTCTGAATATTTTTGTCTTTATCGTCGTTTCAACTGTTTTTGGACTGACAGGTGCCATTATGTCAGCAATTGCTTATTTCATCGCATCGAAAGTCATATCAATCATGGAAGTAGGATTTAGTGGTTCCAAAACGTTTAAGATCGTAACTGAAAAACCTGAATTGATGATCGAAGAGATTCACGGCCGTTTAGGTCGAAGTGCTACTTACCAAATGGTGCAAGGGAGTTATACCAATAAACAGTTCATGGAAATCACTTGCAATATTCATCATTTGGAAGATAGTAAAATGAAAGAAATCATTCGTGACGTAGACAAAAATGCATTTGTGGCGGTATATGAAGTTGCAGAAATTAAGCGAGGGAATTTTGGCGGGGGGCAAGTGCGTTAAGTAGGTGTGGATTGAAAATATATTTGTACATAAAGCAAGTCTAGCTTTATGGAAACTGCTGAATTAAATACAGTTTAAATTTTCAGTGTAATAAGTTATTATGGAATAGACAATATATAGATTTGGATTTATTTTTTTGTTTGTATATTATGGTCGCTCTCTGTATGGAGAGTGTGGATTGAAATTATGGAAGTATAAATCCTCAACTTGCTGAACGTAGTCGCTCTTTGCAAAATAAAACGAATCACGTAAAAGCGTCTGCATATTAACAGACGCTTTTTTCGGTTCTATAATAAATCTTGGGGTCTTCAACCAATTGAGCTAAGTCATTGGAGTTGTTTGCTATTTCCTCCATTGCGCTGCTTGCTTGTTACGAAGATATCGCGTGTCTCGTTAACGAATAAAGTGGGTATCTATAAAATACAAAGTCCAATACTTTTGCTTCTAGGACGAAGTTTATCCAGACATTTGATGATTTAAATGAAGAACAGAATGTTATTGATTTTGAAAAAAATAGCGGTGGGATGAATCTGCAGTTGGTGCAATTTTAAAAGTGGTAACTAATCTTGAAAGTAAAGCTATGGCGGTCACGATTTGTGGACTAAATTCTTCAAAGGAACAATTATTTAAAAAATTATTATGAGGGAGTGAACGATATGAAAATTGCTGTAGCGATTGATGGATCTGAAAATGCGATGCGTGCCGCAAAACATGCGATTATGCTAGCGGAATATTTACCTCAAGTTACGTTAGAGATTATCTATGTAGAGGATCTCAGCGAGGCGAAGATCAACAGACAGTTATCACAAAGTCGGGAAAGCCTAGCACTGAAACGTGAACAAAAGATGCAACCAATTTTAGCTATGGCGAAGGAAGCAGCGGTGAATACGAAAGTGATTATGCTTAAAGGGAATCCTAGTCAGGAAATAATAAGATATGTGAATGATAGGAAAATCAACAAATTAGTCATCGGCAGCCGCGGTTTAAATTCAATTCAAGAAATGGTGATGGGCAGTGTCAGTCATAAGGTAATGAAACATGTTGCGTGCCCTGTGACTATAGTGAAATAAATTAGAAACGGCGGCTCCACATTGATGGAGCTGCCGCTTCTTTTATTCTTGACTGTCTATCCATTTGATGACATCATTAAATATTTTCTTACCCTCTTGTTGAGCAACAGGATAGGATAGGGGATCAAAAGTGACTATAGTTTGTGAATGAAGCTTGAGATCGTCAATGGGTTTGTCGAAATGGAACCAAACGAAATCAAAAGCGGCAGACTCTATTTCTTCAGGTGTCATGTTTACATAGTCGTGTGGTTCAAGACCCTGTACAACCAATACTTGCTCGTTATCTATTGATGCCGCAACACCATCGTACTCTTGAAATTGAAATCTTTCAGATAAATCAGGAATAGATTTATTGACCATGAACTTTTTGATAACTGGCCAATTTTTCTCTTTAAAAGTATCCAAGACTTGTCGTTGCGTTGTTTCATCTTCTATATCATTTTGTTGTAGCCAGTTAGATGCATTCGAATATCTGTGAGTATATGTCAAGATGACTTTAAAGTATTGGTCATAATTGTAACCGAAATTTTCTAATTGCTTTTTTTCAATGCTTTTTAGTTGTTGTTCAGTAAGATCATCAAAAAATAATTGCTGTTGTTCCTTTATTATTGAATCAATTTCATCTCTGTCCTCTTCGTAGCCGAGGGAAGATGCATAATCTATAACCGAGTCCGTTTCGAGGATACTTTGAAAGACTCTATACCGTAATTCATCAGAGTCACCTTGATCAAGCCGTTCACTATGAAGCATAAGATCATATAATGTCTCGTCTACTTTATATGTACTGCCATTTGTGCTAATAGAACCGTTTTGTAAGACATTAAACGTGATAAATACTATAGCAGCTAAAACGATAGCAGAGGCAACAACGGGAAATGGATTTCTTCGTTTTGGTTTACGTCCACCGTTAAGGACTCGTTGCTTTAGTTCTTCCTTATCATCGAAAACGTCTCCTGCAGCAGCATCTAAACTCTTTTTCACTTTATTCAATGGAAAGCACCTCCCAATAATCATTTGACAGTTTGCCTCTTAACAAAGTACGTGCCTTGGTCATTCTGGTTTTTACGGTGTTTTCCGACAGATCAAGAAACGTAGCAATCTCTCTCATATTTAGTTCCTCGTAATAATAAAAAAGTATAATTTCTCGATATTTTATAGGTAATGCTAATATAGCAGTAGCAATCGCAGACTGTTCTTCCTTCAAAATCAAGCGATCGTGTTCAGTATGTATGATTTCTAGCCGCTCTTTATTGAGTTTCAAATGTCGGAAAGTCCAGCTTCGCAAATAATCTTTACAACGGTTGACTGTTAGTTTGGTTAAATAAGCACGTAACTTTCCTTGTTCTTGATAGTTCGACTTCTCATAAAAAGAGATAAAGACTTCCCGTACGATATCCTTCGCCATTTCACGGTCACGTAAATAAAAGTAGGCCATCTTCAATAAATGCTCTCCATATGTATCCATTACGTGTTCCAGTTCCGCCGAATTCATTTCCACCACCGCCCCTCTACTACTATAACGAAGATCAAATAGAAATAGTTTTAAATTGCAAGGCTTTTACTGGATAAATGAAAAAAACACGACGAGAGAGTTCCCGTCATGTTTTCATGAAAATTAGTTTACGACTTGATCTTCGAGGTTTTTCCACAAATGGTGTGCTTCTCTCGCAATGTGTTCGAGCAAATCAGGCGGAGCAGTCGTAACCGCGGCACAGGCTTTGATCAGTTCACTCAATTCCAACTTAAAAGCTTCTAGAGCCTTTGCTTCTTTTATCACCATTTGATTGAATGTATTCAAAACAGGTGATACTTCATTGCGTGGTCTGCGAATAATCGTCTTCAAAGCTTGCGCTTGTAGTAGAAGGTTTTCGAATTTTTTAGTCATCGCGCGTACTTGATCGTGTAATTCATAGTTAGAAGCATCTACGTAATGGCTGATGAATAATAAGTGATCGAGCATTTGACGAAGCCAGAAGTTGCTCTCATGTAGTGTCGCATCGGCTGGCGTAATATAAGAATTTGTTTCAATTAATTTGAACACACGCTCTGCTTCCTCGGCTTCTCTAATCATATGATCAAGAAGGGAAGTAGGGGTAGAAATGATTACATCGCAATGCAATGCACGATCCATCGTGTGAATTAGTAGATCAGCGAACTCTTTTGTCGAACTCTTTGCCTCATCGATAATTAATCCAATATCGCCGGTTTTGGATTCAGTCTTTTTAAAGATTACCCCCATGCGATCGATCATTTGCTGATTGGCGCGTGCTAACTCTAACTCATGGTGACTAATTTCTCTATCGAAAAATTCCCCATGCTCAAAGTTGTTACGCACCCAAAAATCGATAATCCCGTACGTATCCCGTTCATAATTATCAGTATAACCAGCCATTCATACATACCCCCTAATTTTTCTATCAGTTATCCATATCATCTTATTCGTACCTTGTGTTGTTTATGTATAGCCCGGGTAATGTAGTAGAAAGTCATCTATTTCTGGAAGAAGTGTATATACTGATAGAAGAGGTGTTGTAAAATGAAAATCGGTATTATTGGGACTGGCAATATTGCGCAATATCTATTAGAAAGTATCAATGGGGACGGCAAAGTGGTCGGTGAAATTGTCTCGATATTCGGACGTAACCTAGAGGTGGGTCTAAGGCTAGAATCACAGTACAGTGCAAAGTTCTATACAGACTTTCAGCAGTTCATTCAGTCTACTATGGATGTAGTCGTGGAAGCTGCAACGATTGAAGTCGCGATAGAACGTGTGGAAGAAGTACTGGACAATAAGAAAGATCTGGTATTGAGCAGTATCGGTGCATTTAAAGACATGGAGTATTTAAATGAAATGATAGAAGTCGCGCGGAAGAATCAGCAACATATTTACCTACCTTCAGGAGCGATCGGTGGACTGGATCTTCTGCAATCAGCTAATTCCCTAGGTGGATTAAAGGAAGTTCGCATTACAACTAGGAAATCCTACCAATCATTGGGACTAGATGTGAAGCACGTAGAACAATGTATTTTTGAGGGTGTAGCTCTAGATGCAATTGAAAAGTTTCCTAAAAACGTCAACGTTGCATTGTTATTATCAATTGCAGGACTTGGTGCAGATAAAACGGCAGTACGCGTTATAGCAGATCCGAATATTCAACGAAATACACATCATATTGAAGCAAAAGGTGATTTCGGTAAAATGAACTTACTAATAGAAAATGAACCGATGCCAAACAACCCTAAAACGAGTTATCTGGCAGCATTAAGTATAGTATCTACTTTACAAAATAAAGGGAATGCGATTACTATAGGAAGCTAAATAAAGCCTGTTTCATATGTTTGGAGATAAAAAAGAAGAAGCATAGATGCGATACTATGTGAAATCGACAGACGATATCCCAGCTGTAGGAAGAATAACTATATTAGTCGATCGGAATACGTGAGTAAACTATCTTCATACATGGATTGGTCATGTAATGGAATTACTGCATTACTAGATCAGAATGGAAATGTAGTAGTAGACCAGGTATAGTATTGAGATTTCTAACAAGCACACGATAACCTGCAAGTAAAAGAAAAGGCTATCCATCATTGCGATGGATAGCCTTTTTGTTATTACAGCATTTAACTACTTGTCTAGCATCACGATAGTGGTTGTCTAATCCTTGTACAGTATTTTGAAAATATATTCAAGAAATTATTCATCAAACGAGTGGATAAGTGTTAAAAGGGGTAAGAGAAGTAGAAAGGTTACTGAAAATAATTACTTAATCCAAATGTATAACGTTATGTAAAAGGTTAGACAAGAATAAAAAAATAAAATTTTAAACAATTATGGAAAAAGTCATGGGTTAGATGGTTAAAAGCTTCCTATTACAGTCACACTGTTACATAAAGAGAACAATGATTCGTTATTATGAATTGAGGGGATGTCTATATGGATACTAATATAAAGAAGTTACATGAAATAAAAAAGGCATTGAACGCAAAGTTCTTTGAACGTGAAAATGAAGTAGAAGGAATTTTAGTAGCTCTTCTATCTAAACAACATATGTTAATGATTGGGCCGGCTGGGACAGCGAAATCTGCACTATCAGTTGAGTTAGCAAAAATCGTGAACGGTACGTCCTATTTTCAATGGTTACTGACCAGATTCAGTACCCCTGAAGAAGTATTCGGACCTTTGTCGTTAAAAGATTTAGAAGAAGGCGTTTATAAGCGCAACACTGCTACTAAAATGCCAGAAGCGCATTTGGTGTTTTTGGATGAAATATTTAAAGCAAACTCTGCCATATTAAACAGTTTATTAACCTTAATCAACGAAAGGTTATTTTATAATGATGGACAACCTATGGAAGTGCCATTAATGTCAGTCATTGGCGCTTCCAACGAATACCCCGAAGAAGGTGAGGGGCTTGAAGCATTATTTGATCGTTTCCTATTACGTTTCGAAATCAATTTCATTGCAGATGAAACAAATTTTGTATCGATGATGAAAGATGAAGGTGAACATATTGAAATCCCGACGATGCATTTGGATGACTTAGTACAACTTCAAAACATGACCAACAAAGTACATCTTCCAGATGAAATATATGAGACATTGTCTACCATTCGAAGAGAACTCCAGGACGAAGGAATTCAGCCGTCGGATCGTCGATTCAAACAATCTTTAAGTATCTTGCAAGCGAGGGCTTTGATCAATCAAAGAGAATCCGTACAGGCAGATGATATGGTGATTCTTGAGAATGCACTCTGGGAGACTTTGGATCAAAAAGAGACTGTTTGTACTATTGTTCGCAAACACTCACAAGATGTATTAGCACAAAGGCTTTCAGCGATTGAAAATGAAGCGAATGAAATCTATGATTCCGCAGTACGTGATCAATCAACAGAAGCAGGTATGGAAGCGGTCCAGAAGATTTCTGCTTTATCAACCGAATTAAATAATCTAAAAGAGCAAAATATAAGCCGTACTACTGAAGTGGATCACTTACAAAAACAAATTACTTCCTTGAAAAATGAAGTAGAAAGTAGTCGAATGGATACTGCATACTACGGTGAAACGAACGAAAAGAAAGACGAAAATGGTGAGCAACGTGGTGTCTTCTTCAGAATGTAAAAGGAGTGATAGTCTATGAAAAGAAGTAAAATAATTAGAGATCATCGCTCCGTACTGAATACAGATGCATTTGATAAAAGACGCTTTAAAGAACTGTTTGAGATGTCAGACGGTTTGCAAAAGGTCTGTGAGGAAGGACAATTACCTACTACGGAAGCGCTGCTTGGCGATGTCTGGGCAGCATTATATAAAATGAAACCACGAATTTTACTTGAGCGAATAAATTCAGCACTGAAACCGAATAAGACCATTATAGAAAAGCTAATGAAAGATGAACATTTTGAAGAATATAGAAACTTTACTCGATTGGACGATTTGGCCGCAACTGTCTGTACCATAAAGTTGATTGAGAAAGTCAATCTATGGCTCGCGGAAGCAAAAGCTATGGATGAAGAGTTACTGAAGAAAATGGAAGCCGTAGAAGCGCTACAAGATGATGTGCCGGTTGAACAGTTGAATCGACAACAGGACGAAATAGAAGATGGACCTGTCCAAGAATTAGCCGATGCTTCTGATAAGTTAAATGAACAGCTAGAATTTACATTTGAAACGAATGGCGAACGATTTTTGCAAGCAATCGATGAAGCGGTTGAAGAATCGATCAAAGTAAAAGACAGTCTGATTTCTCTGATGGGTGGGAGCAGTGCAGGTAAAGGGGACGCAGAGTTAAAGAAAGTGCCATTGCGTGATCAACTTGCAGTGGCAGATCAAGTAGCGATGGATCCCAAAATGCAAGAAATCGCAGAGTGGGCTGGTCGTTTTCAAGAAGTGGCGCGAGAAAAGCAGAAGACGAACTATGTGGAGGCAATCGAGAGGCGTGGCGTTACGATTGGCAATGAAATGGAACGTCTTCTACCGATGGAATTAGGACTCTATTCAAATGACTCAACGAAAAAAGATTTCCTGCGCCGCTTTGCGGAAGGAAACACGATGCAGTTTGAACAGAAGAAGCGAGAGAACCTTGGCAAAGGCCCAATTATTTTTTGTCTTGACCAATCGGGAAGTATGAAGTTGCTTGATAATCAGTCAAAAGGGTTTATCTTGGCGCTGCTATCTATCGCCAAGAAACAAAGCCGGGATTTATGCGTTCTATTATTTTCTACAACTATTCAAAAAGAAGTGTTCACTAAAGGTAAGATCACTTCAAATGAACTTGCACGACTTGCCAGAACGTTTTTGGGTGGGGGAACAGACTTTACACTGTCATTGCAAGCCGCCCTTGAAGTAATAGAAGACAGTACATTCAGACATGCAGATGTCATTTTTGTTAGCGATGGAGAAGACGAGATTAGCGAAAGTTTTCTAATTGAATTCAATGAGAAGAAAAAACAAAAGGAATTCAATGTACTTACTCTAGCAATAGGGAAAGATACAGTTGTCGCAGAATCATTCTCAGACCGTGTCCTTCATATAACCGATTTTGATGACGAAGGAAGTTTTATCGCTTTTGAAATTTAATAGATGCATGATCTAAAACCCTTCATCTATGGAGGGTCTTTTTTGTTTATCATAATATTTTCTTTTCTGGGTATTCTAATCAAAACATACAAGCTAGTTGAGGTGATTGGAATGCTAATTGAAAGATCTTCTTCTTGGAGAGAAGGATTTATTCAACGACTTGAAAACCATGAACCATGGAATAATTCGGTGCTGTATAACATGAGCTATGACATCACGAAAAATAACTTAATCACTGATTTTGCTGGATTGCAGTCACTTGCTTACTTACCAAACGTAAAACCGTTACCTCATCAAATAAAAGCGGCTGAACGAGTGATTGAACAGATGAATGGCAAAGCGATTTTAGCGGATGAGGTAGGGCTAGGTAAGACTATTGAAGCAGGCCTGATTATTAAAGAATATTTGCTGAGAGGACTTGTGAAAAAAGTACTGATATTAGTACCCGCTTCTCTCGTTAATCAATGGGTGGAAGAGCTATATACGAAATTCCACATCCCTGCGCTGTTGTACAAAAAGAATTACGAGCTCGATTATGTGGACGTAGTAGTCATGAGTATGGACACTGCTAAACGCAGTCCACATAAGGAGAAAGTATTCGCGCAAGACTATGATTTGATTATCGTAGATGAAGCGCATAAATTAAAAAACCATCAGACGATCAGTTATGAATTTGTACAAAGCTTGAAGAAGAAATTTTGTTTATTGCTTACAGCAACACCGATCCAAAATGATACGTTTGAATTGTTTTATCTGGTGACGCTACTTAAACAAGGTCATTTAGGAAACTATGATGAGTTTTCATCAGTATTTTCTGCTAAAAACCGTGATGAAGAACGAGATAGTTATTTAAAGGAACTAGTTAGCCAAGTCATGGTACGTAACAGGCGCCAAGACACGGGTGTGGAATGGTCTACACGAAAGATTCATACAGTTCCTATCACATTTACTGACAATGAAAGGCAGGCCTACACAGCTATATCCAATCTGAAACAAATATCCCCGGTATTTTCAGATGCATTTTCCACGATGACTTTACAAAGGGAAATGTGTAGTAGCCCTGAAGCCACCATGGGCACATTAAGAAAAAAACTGCAGGAATGTAAGCAAGTGGAAGAAGTCTCATATGTAGAAAATATTATCGAACAATTGGAAAAGTTGTCGATTCATTCAAAAGCTAAAAAGGCAGCGGAATTGATTATACAAGCGAACGAAAAGGTGATTATTTTCACTGAATATCGCATGACGCAATTATATTTGAGTGACTATTTGTATGCGAACGGTATATCGAATGTCATTTTCAACGGTAAGTTAAGCAAAAGCAGCCGGGAGTGGATTAAACATTTATTTAAGTCACAAGCGCAAGTGCTAATTGCGACAGAGTCTGGAGCAGAGGGAATTAACCTACAATTTTGCCATCATGTCATCAATTATGATCTCCCTTGGAATCCAATGAAATTAGAACAACGGATTGGTCGTGTTCATCGATTAGGACAAGAACACGATGTACAGATTTATAATTTGGCTGTAAAAGAAACAATTGATGACCATGTGATGAAAGTGCTGCAAGAAAAGATTGAGACGTTCGAACAAGTAGTAGGCCAACTAGATGATATTTTGGAAATGAAAGAACAGTCTGTGTGAAGGAGGAGAATGGATGCATTCGACAGAAATCCATACGTATCTTCACAGATTCTTCACGGAGAATGACTGTGAAATACTTCATGGAAATGATCATTATTTAACTGTGCAACTAACAATCGAAATGGATAAAAAAATCATGAACCGCCCTTTTTATTGGCGGTATATTGAAAGCGTCAATGAGATACCGAATCCGGCACAGCTCACGCTAATTACCAATATGAAGCAGTTGCAAAACGGAATGAAAGGGGAAGTAATTCATCTGGGATCTCCACGGCTGCATCAATTATTTCGATTGACCAAAGAGATGGGACAGTTCGTGAAAATGTACGAGCGCATAGTAGACACTAACGAACAGCTGATTTTGACTCCGTGGGTGGGTGTAAATTATAAAGTGTCATTCACCAGTCATCAAACGAAGGAGATGTTGTATTCAATAGGTATCAATTTGATGACGGGTGCTGTCGTAAATGAGTTCCAGGAGACGATTGGTATGCGGGATTTATCTGACCAATCGTCTGAAAAAGTATTTCATTTACCTTATATCATCACTCCTGTTCGTGCGCTTGATCGATTGGATACTGTGATCATTCAAGTAATTGAAGGTGAAGACCTTACGTGGATGGAGGAAGCAGAAAAGAGATGGAAGAAAGACCAAGCGGTATTAGATTATTTTTATGAAGGACAAGATCCTAAACCTGAATGTTATGAGATAGAGAAGCAAGCAATGGAAGAACGTTTTAAACCCAGGATTACGGTGGATGTTGTGAATGGCGGGTTATTTTATTTGAAATAGAAATCAAAACAGCGCGTAAGTGAATCTACTTTCACTTGCGCGCTGTTTTGATTCTGATTGCTTATAGGATAAACTAATAGCAATTAAGAAAAGTGTGGTGAGTTCATTGTTTACAATTATGTTGATTGAAGATGATCAAACATTATTTGAAGAAATAAAAGAACGTTTAACGCAATGGTCCTACTCGGTGGCGGGAATCCGGGATTTTGGGAGTGTACTGCAAGAATTCACGGAAATCAAACCGGATCTTGTCATCATCGACATCCAATTACCAAAGTTCGATGGATTTCATTGGTGTAGGATGATCCGAACGCATTCAAACGTCCCAATTATTTTCTTGTCTTCACGTGATCATCCGACTGATATGGTGATGTCGATGCAACTCGGAGCCGACGATTTCGTTCAAAAGCCATTTCACTTTGATGTATTGATTGCAAAAATCCAAGCGATCTTACGCCGTGTGTATAGCTATAGTACTGATCAGACATTGGAAGTGAAAACGTGGTGTGGTGCCGCAGTGGATTTTGTGAAAGGTACGCTCACCAATGAAAAAGGGACTATTGAGTTGACGAAAAATGAAATATACATCTTGAAAGTATTGATAGAAAGAAAGAATGAAATTGTATCAAGAGAAGAAATCATCACCAGTCTTTGGGATGATGAACGATTTGTCAGCGATAATACGCTGACAGTCAACGTGAACCGTTTGCGTAAACGGATTGCGGAAATCGACTTGGTAGATGTGATCGAAACAAAAGTGGGGCAAGGGTATATGGCGAAGGAAGAACAATTATGATTCGGTTATATCTTAAGGAACGTGCTAGTTGGATACTGTTCTTCATCTTCTCGCAACTGCTCGTTCTAGCAATGGGCTATTTGGACACAAGTATTCCGCTTTTGTCTACTGTCTATATTGCATTCATTTCCTGTTTATCTTTCGTTATTTTTATAGTCATGCGTTATGAAAAAGAATCGAGATTCTATAAACGCTTAGAAACATTAGAACCATCATTTGATCTAACTGCAATACCTGAAGCTAACAGCCCTTTCGAAGCCATTGTCTCAAACAGGATGTCCGAACAAATTCAAGAGTTTAAACACCAGTTGGATCAATTGCAAATTAGTGTAGAACAAGAGAAAGATGACATGTTGAATTGGATACATGAAGTGAAAACACCGCTGACAACGTTGCAATTAATGATAGATCGCACGGATCCTGTGCTCCGATCCCAGTTAATGTACGAGTGGCTTCGGATTCATCTATTACTTGACCAACAACTACATCTAAAGCGCATCCCATTCATCCAAAATGATTTATATATCGAAAAGACAGATGTGCGGAAGTTGCTATTTCAAGAGATAAAATCGTTAAGACAATGGTGTATGCAAAAGCGTGTTGGTTTTGATGTATCATTGGAAACAGAAGAAGTATTGACTGATGCCAAATGGCTTGGCTTCATTATCAGGCAGTTGCTGGCGAATGCGGTGAAATACAGCGAGAATGCGGACATAAGTATCCAGAGCACTAGTAAGGATGGAATCACTACGCTAACGATCGAAGATGTTGGGCAAGGAATTGCTTCAAGGGACTTGTCTCGTATATTCGATAAAGGCTTCACTGGAACAGCAAACCATCAAAATCATGCTGCCACGGGAATGGGGTTGTACTTAGCAAAACAGGTAGCAGAATCCCTCCTGATTACGATTGTAGTAGAGTCAACAGTAGGAGAAGGTACGCGGTTCTCTTTGATTTTTGCGATGGAAAACGAATTGATTCGAATAGCGCGTATGTAGGAGCATGTGACATGATCGTCACATGCTCTTTCTAATTGTCATATTAAAGGCGGGAGAAAAATCTATACATTGAGTAAGATAGAATGAACAAGGAGTGATGGACATGGTAATCTTACAAGCAACGAAAATCTATAAGACATACGGCAATAAATTCAATAAACAAGAAGTATTAAGTGCACTGGATCTAAACATACAAAAAGGTGAATTCGTCAGCATCATGGGGGCATCGGGCTCGGGAAAAACGACTCTACTGAACGTACTTTCATCCATTGACCGCGTCAGCCAGGGGACGATCAGCATAGAAGGGCAGAACCTTAACAACATGAAAGAAAAGCAAATGGCGGAATTTCGAAAACGTCATCTGGGCTTCATCTTTCAGGACTATAACCTACTCGACACGTTAACAGTAAAAGAAAACATACTACTTCCATTATCTGTGCAGAAAGTGCCTAGAAAATTAGCCAATGAAAAATTCCTTGCAGTAGCGGAGGAATTGGGTATTTCAGAAATTGCTACTAAATATCCAAATGAAATCTCGGGTGGACAAAAGCAAAGAACGTCTGCCGCACGAGCATTCATACATGATCCGAGCATCATTTTTGCGGATGAACCAACAGGCGCTCTTGACTCAAAGGCGGCATCCGATTTGTTGAACAAATTAAGTGATCTCCATACGAAACGAAATGCCTCTATCATTATGGTCACTCATGACCCTCTTGCCGCAAGTTTTAGTGAGCGTGTCGTGTTCATCAAAGACGGACAAATTTATACGCAACTGAATAAAGGAGACCAAACGCGGAACGAATTTTTCAATGATATTATCAAAACGCAAGGTGTACTGGGTGGTGTGCAACATGACGCTTAATCAGCTAATCTTCCGCAATATCAAGAAAAATCTTAAGCATTATTATGTGTATATCTTTGCACTGATTTTTAGCGTAGGCTTATACTTTTCATTCGTAACGTTGCAATTCGATCCAGCATTAGACGATGCAACAGAAGGAAGGAAAGGTGCGGCAGCTATTAAGTCAGGTTCAGTTTTTCTGATTGTTATCGTGTCTGTATTCTTGCTATATGCTAACAATCTATTCATTAAACGACGCAGTAAGGAGATTGGATTATTTCAATTGATTGGAATGACGAAAGGAACTGTTTTCCGTATTTTAAGTGTGGAGAATTTCGTTTTATACATCGGTTCTCTCATTGTAGGGATATTCTTAGGGTTTTCGATGTCACGATTACTCATGCTGATTCTATTTAAGGTCACCGGTGTAACGGATGTTGCGACTTTGCGTTTCTCTTCGGATGCATTACTTCAGACGTTGATAGTCTTTGCGGCAATCTTTGTATTGATTTTGATCATGAATGCACTATTCATTAAACGTCAAAGTATATTGTCTTTGTTCCGTGTGACCACCGTGACACAACAGCGGGTGAAAAAGATGTCAATATTCCAGGCGATCATCGGTGTGTTCGGTATCCTTCTCATTGTATTCGGCTATTATTTATCATCTCGATTATTTAGTAGTGTGTTTCTTGGAAATCAGCTATTTCTAGTGATGATCGTCATACTAGCTTCTGTGGTCTTAGGAACCTATTTATTTTATAAAGGCTCCGTCAGCTTTATCTTTAACATGATTCGCAAACGTAAAGGAGGATATTTGAACGTTAACGACGTGCTGTCTCTCTCATCCATTATGTTTCGAATGAAATCCAATTCTCTTTTATTGATGATTATTACGACGCTATCTGCGCTATCCATTACGTTATTGTCGTTAAGTTATATATCGTATTACTCAGTAGAGAAGTCAGTGGAGCGAACTATTCCTGCCGACTTTACCATTCCTGATATTACGCGTGCAATGGAATTTACGCAGTCACTTGACAGTGAAGGCATAGCCTATTCAGAGTCAGCTATTGATCTATTGACTATACCTGTTGATTTATCGACAGTTCTATCTATTTCAGGTGGGGAAAGTGAAGAGATGAGTTACACTGATATGCAAATGATTGTCATTAGTGATGAAGTAATGCCGGAGATAGACGTAGAAGAAAAGGAATTGCTCTTCGTTAACTCTGATAGTTTTACGGAAAACTTTATGAAATTCCAAGCGAATCAGCAAATCGTATTTCAAGGCAAAGAGCATATGTATGATCTGACACTGAAAGGGACGGAAAGAGTAGCTGTTCTTCCAACGCGTGTAGCTTATGGTTTTGTTGTCGCGGTAGTGGATGATCAAGTATTTCAGAAAATGAACGTAGATAAGGACCCTTCCATAACGCCTGAATTTACTGAGTATCATGGAGTGGATATCAAGAATGAAAATGATCTAGAAAAAGCGAATGAACTATTTAATGTGTTGGGAATAAATGAATGGGCAGGGCATGAATCGAAGCTTGAGGAGAAAACGAAACAAATACAAGGTGCAGGCATGATTATGTTCATCGTTGGATTCCTTGGTCTCGCTTTCCTTGTTACGTCTGGCTGCGTCCTATACTTTAAACAGATGGACGAAAGTGAAGATGAAAAATCGAATTACACCATTCTTCGTAAACTAGGCTATACACAAACAGATTTACTAAAAGGGATTCAACGAAAGCAGGTATTTAATTTCGGTATTCCATTAGTCGTCGGTCTCTTACACAGCTATTTTGCTGTAAAATCCGGCTGGTTCTTATTCGGTACTGAAATGCTGACACCAACGATTATGGTGATGTTAATCTACACAGCGCTATACTCTATATTTGGTTTGCTTTCTGTGTTCAATTATAAGCGCGTGATTAAAGATTCGTTATAATACAGTAATACCCCCTGACACAAAGGTCAGGGGGATTTTAGCGCGAATTAGTTACTACCTACTAACTCAGCTACTACGATTTGATAGGCTTTATCTAAATTAGCCAATTGTTTAGCTTTTTCTGCTATGTCATTCGTGGGATCTTCGGAAATTTGTTTTTTTACATCTTTCACTAGTATGGGAAGGGGGGTAGAGTGTGTGCTCACACGTTCCGACATTAGGGTGTCCTTTAATAAGTTTGTAAAGTCATTGATTGTTTGATTGTGCATAATTCATTCTCCTCATCGTGTTTGTAATTTTTCGTTGACAGTAAAAAACATCCATCCGGTATATACCAGGATAGATGTTAAGTGGGAAGCCATGACGAATTAAACGGTTCGGCAGGAAATACATTTGTGTAGGATCGACAGAAACTATATCGAATCCACCTAAAGAATGTCCTGATTTCGTTTGTTCGTACGTCGGCTTTTGTATGATTTTTCATAAGCCGCACTTGACACCTCCTATCCGCGTAGGGTATTGGTGTGTACTGATCTAGGCAGGTCTCCTGGCTCGTTTTCAACGTATAATTCACCTTCCCATTTCCCTTTGCGGTGAAACAGTGGTAACGAATTATACTCCAACTCACAGTTGCGGGACAGCATCGGTTTTTCACCGATTTCCCTTTTAAGCGTTTACGAACGATAAACGCACCTATCTCTAACACGATATTCAGTTGCTCTTTCAGTATATCATTCTTATTTACGAAAGGAACAAAAATAATGCAGCCTCTTCCAAGACAACAAAAACGCACCCTACTCCTATGGAACGTATTACTTGGAACGATGATAAATAGTTCCGTCCGGTTCTATGACGTACTATTTATCCAATTAAGGAATGTCGAGTAGCATTCCTTTGATATAGGTAGACACCAATAAATACGACAAACTCAGAGGCTGGAATGGACAACCAAATACCATTCAAACCAAAGAAACGAGGTAAAATCATCAAGAAGAGCAACATGATGATGATTTCGCGTGAAGCAGTAATCCAAGTTGCCATCCGTACATTGCCGATAGACTGATAATATGTCATCATCACAAAGTTCGTACCGGTGAACAAATAAGCAAAGAAGAATAGATTAATTCCGGAAGTAGCCAAATCTCTTACGGCTTGTGGGAAGTCTCCAAAGATCGATACGATAGGGCCCGCCGCGAATTGACCGACAAGGAAAAACACGGCACCTGCGATGACAACGGTAAGTGTGGCTTTTTTTACGGTTTCTTTCATCCTTATCCGGTTGCCGGAGCCTTGATAGTAACTGATAAGTGGCTGAATCGCACCGCCCATTCCGAGGAATAGCATTAGCATGACACTGTGTACATAGTTCAAAATAGAGAAGGCCGCAACACCTTCCGTGCCCGCCATCCGTTCGAACGCGATATTATGTGTAATGGTAAAGAAGGAGATTCCTAACTCGGAAAGGAAACTCGGAAATCCAACAAAAAGAATGGCCAGGAACAGCTTTTTATTGAATTTCAAGCGAATTAGTTTCAAGTTATTATTTTTCTTGAAAAAGTGTGTTGCGAGTACTAGCATACCCATGAAAGAAGCAATAATGGTGGCGGATGCAGCACCGGCAACGCCGTAATCAAAAATGAATAAGAACACATAATTCAAGATAATGTTAACGACAGAAGTCACAATTAGCCCGGCCATTGAAAGATTCGGTGCTCCATCATTGCGTACGAAAATACTAAATGTGTTTTCTACAGTAAAGATAAAGCCAAATAGTAAAATCACAAATAAGTATTGCGATACATAAGGGAAAGTAGTCGCATTGGCTCCAAGTGCGTAAGCTAACGAATCTCTAAAAATAAAGGCGGTTAAACCTAATATAATGGTGAATAAGAAAATGGAGAAAATAGCATGTGTAAAAATTGATCGAGCTTTCTGCACATCTTTGGCACCCATTGCCATCGAATATTTCGTGGCGGCACCTATACCAATCCATAGGGAAATAGCAAAAAAGATTGTATAAACGGGAGCCGAAATTCCGACTCCCGCTAATGCTTCTGCACCCAATCGATTACCGACCATGATGCCGTCCACCACAATATTGATCGCCATTAGCAACATACCGATAGTTGATGGTATTAAATAACGTAAAAAGATACGTCCTACGGGCTCAGTATCCAAAGGACTTAACGTGGGTGAAGAATTCATTGCAAAGGACTCCTCTGAAGGTCAAGTTCCATAATGAGACAAGGGAATTCACCTAAATCATCAATTTGTCCATTTAACTCAAATCCGAACTTTTCATATAAGTGTTGTGCTGCTATATTATCTGGATATATACTCAAATAAATCTTGTCACATTGATATTTTTCTTCCATTCTGGTAAGTAAAAGTTTAAGGAATCTGCTGGCATAACCTTTTCCTTGGTGGTGCTGATCGATCATAAAGCGATCAAGCCATACATGGCCACTATCTGCATCACGTCCATGCATTGCATAGCCGACTAAATCTTCTCCGTCGTATAATCCGATGGACTTCCATTCTGGTTCAAATTGTGATTGTGCTAGTGAAAATGAATTGCTTTCAATAAAGTTCTTTTGGTTTTCGTGTACGGATAAATAGGCAACATCCTGCCAATTTTCATTCGTTACCTCACATGCGTGGAGGCTCATAATTCCATCTCGCTTTCAATTTTGTGTGAAACAGTAAAACTACTTTTGTTTTATCAGTTTATTTAGATATCGCTTTTTTTGATAAATCCAAACAGCAGAATATCCACTATAGAATCCAGTGCTTCGGTTACAGTAATGCGATTTTCATAAAAAAACTTCCGATCAAGCGTGGAGTTCGTTGCATCTATAATCAACTTCATAAGTAACTCTACGTTTTGATCTGCAATGATTCCTTCATGAATTCCTTGTTCAATCAATTCGCGAAGTTCATCCCATTCATGAAGTGCAGTGTGGACTCGCTCCCATTGTTCGGGATGAGTTTTTTTCATCTGATCAAGGATTTGCCAGTTATAAAAATCATTGTATTTCGGTATAACTGTAATGACTTTCTTAATCTTATCTACAAGATGTAGGTCAGTGTCTTTCATAATCATATTGGTTTTTTCATCGAACTCATATAATGTCGAGTCTATAATCGCATCTAGAATTTCCGTTTTGGAAGAAAAGTGTTCGTATAATGTTCGTTTACTGATACCTAGTCTTTTGGCCAGATCATCCATTGTGAACTTCATACTTTTCTCATGAATTTCTTCGAGGAAAGCTTTCATAATACGTGCTTTCATTTATCGTACCCCTATCTTTTTATATAGAAATAAAACTAAAAAAACATATATAGTTTTCATCGTTCTTTTATGAGTATAACTACTTTTTACATAAAAAGCAAAGGCTATTGCTTAAATTAGTATTGTTTTAATAAATAGGCTTATATAACTCTTAAATTGGGTAATTTTATTGTATACGTACAAGAGAGGGGTGGGACTGTATGGAAGAAAGGAAATTGGTTGTAGCCGTTGCGGGTGCGAGTGGATATATTGGCAATAATCTATTAAAAAAACTTAAAGGGAAAGCCAAAGTGATTGGTTTGTCGCGGAATGGAGATCAGCGGGAGAATACGGAAGACGTAGAGTGGCGATCTTGTGATTTGTTTTCTATGAAAGATGCAGAGAAGAGTTTGGCTGGTGCTGATATTGCGGTATATCTAGTTCATTCCATGCTGAAATCGGCGAAATTATCTCAAGGTAGTTTTGAAGATATGGATGTCATTTTAGCGGATAACTTTGCGCAAGCAGCCAAAAAACAAGGAATTAAACAGATTGTCTACTTGGGTGGAATTATTCCCGATGAACATGAAAAAGATTTATCACGACATTTGAAAAGCCGATTGGAAGTGGAGCGTGTTCTACGCTCGTATAACATTCCTGTCACCGCATTACGTGCAGGGCTAATCGTCGGTCCAAAAGGTTCTTCTTTCCCGATTTTATCGAAGCTAGTTAAACGGCTTCCCATAATGATTTTACCCAAATGGACACGCTCTAACACACAGCCTGTAGCACTCGATGATGTGATGAAATCATTAAGCTCATTAATACTGGACTTTGAACCAGCACAACGATCTATCGATATAGGTGGCCCCGAGGTCATGACATATAAGTCGATGATGGAGAAGACAGCAGAAGTAGTAGGTAAACCATCAAGAATGTTGGATGTACCATTCTTCTCTTTAAGTCTTTCTAGGCTCTGGTTACGTTTAGTTACACAAACACCAAAAGAGATTGTATATCCATTGGTGGAAAGTCTGAAACATCCGATGGTCGTCAATTCCAAGCGCTATGTGGAAGGTATCAGTGACGGAGAAATTCCATTCATACAAGCTGCAAGGGAAGCACTAGAGGAGGAAATGAAAGAAAGAGACATCCCAAAGAAGAAGTCGAAAATGGGTCCACTTAAGCAGGATGTTCGTTCAGTGCAGAGAATTGAATTACCTTACAGCTGGACTGCAGATGAAACAGCACGTTACTACGTCAAATGGCTTTCCACATTCTTGAATCCTTGGGTGAAAACCGATGTAGACGACCATTTGAATTGTCATATCGGTTTCCTCGGTAATCGGACATTGCTCGAATTAAGTTATTCTGCAGATCGTAGCACCAAAGATCGCTCGCTATACTATATTACAGGTGGTCTATTGATGGATCCTCATTCCAATGAACGTGGTAGAATAGAATTCCGAAAGATTCCAGGATCGAATGAAGTAATTATTGCAATACACGACTATTTGCCATCCATTCCATGGTTTATCTATTACGTAACGCAAGCCAATATGCACGCATTTGTCATGTCTTGTTTCCGTCAACATATGTATAAGCTTAGTAGGATTGAACGTGATCGATTAGGAATTGTCGCTTCTAATGTACGATGAAGAAAAATCCAGATTTGCAGTGTTGCACTACGAATCTGGATTTTTGATTATTTGAATTCAATAAGTACATAAATAGACGATAGAACCAGATGTTTTATTATGCGTTTAAAGTTGCTTGCTTCGCTTCTGCAAGCTGGCCGCCTTCTTTTAAATACTTCTCTACGCCTTCTGCTGCACGATATGCCAACGCGCCAATGGTTGAAGTAGGGTGATGACCTCCGAATTGAGGAAACGCTGAACCGCCCACTACGAATAGGTTGTCCATCTCCCACATTTGAAGATAATTATTCACCGCAGATGTCTCAGGATCTGCTCCCATGATGATGCCGCCCGCATAGTGACCGCCTGAATAAATGTGGTCGAACTCTTCGGGAACTTCATCTTCGTCAATAATATCTGCACCCATTTCTTTCATGATTTCACTGCATTTCTCTATCCCGAATTTTGCCATGTTGCGATCGTGATCTGTGTAACGATTCGTAACACGTAATAGAGGATCACCGTATTCATCTTTGTATGTTGGATCTAAATCCAAGTAGTTATGCCACCACGACATAACAGCAGGTGTATACCAAGCTACTAACGAACGATTCGCGTAATGGATCGAGTTTTTCTTAAACTCAGGTCCCCATTTTGGTGTCCCTTTAGGAACATGGTTCGTTGAAATAGCGCCATCACCGTACTGACGCATTTCGATGCCACCACCATTAATGAACTCTACATCGGAGTGATCAAAGTTATCACCAGCGAAGTCACTCATCGTACCACCAAGAGCACCTGCACCCATATAGAGATTAAACTTCTTCTTTTCAAAGTATCCTCGTGCTCCCAGGAATGTGATGTTAAATTGTCCATTAAAGTTACGTCCAATTGTTCCTTTGCGTGTGGTTGGATCATACTGTGTCCCGATATCAGAAAGCATCAACAAACGATTATTGGTGAAGGAAAACGCACCTAATACGACAACGTCTGCGGGTTGTTCATATTCAATTCCTGTACGTGTATCAGTAAACATTACACCGGTTGCTTTTCCGTCTTTATGCAAAACGCGACGCACTAAAGAGTTGGTGCGAATTTCGCAGTTTCCTGTTTTACGGGCAGTTGGAATAACTGTAGCCAATGGATCCGACTTAGCCGTGAAATCACAGCCGTACATCGTACAATAAGAGCAAAACATACAAGCATTTAATTTTTCACCGTCGGGATTCGTATACGCTTGTGATAAGTTTCCGGAAGCAACTTGAAATGGGTGATAACCCATTCTCTTAGTCGTTTCTTTAAATAGCTTTACAGCGGGTGATGCAAGCATAGGAGGGTTAGGATAATCATTTGAACGTTTATCGCCAAGTGGATCGGGTTCGCCTGAAATACCAGCGGTTTTTTCCCACTTATCATAATAAGGTTCCATTTCATCATACGTGATGCCCCAGTCTTGAATCGTCATACCTTCAGGAATTTTCTCTTTGCCGTAACGTTCAATTGTCTTGGAACGTAATTCAAAATCGATAGCTCTCCATCGATATGTAGCACCTGCCCAGTGCACACTGCCGCCACCTAAATCGGTCCCGGCCATCATTTCTGCTCTTGTCCGGACGGGAAGAGCGGTATCTTCTATTTTCACGCGTGACGTAATCGTTTCAGGCGAAAGATTTTGCATCATCTCGTAACGGTCGGTATAGCGTAATTCATCTTTAACACCGATATAATCCTGTCGTTCTTGTTTTTTACCTCGTTCTAGGGTGACTACTTGATAACCAGCTTTAGCTAATTCGGCAGAAACTACTCCACCTGCCCAACCACTTCCCACTACGACTACATCTACTTTTTTTAGTTTTTTCGCCATATGAGTTCCTCCCGTTATTAGTGACCTTGGTAATTCCGTAAGCTCTCAGGTTTCATTACGATGAAGTCTTCTTTTTCAATATCTGCTGTATAACTCATACGTGGACCAGGGAATTCCTTCATCCTCCAGCCTTCCATATTACGGTTCCCGCCATAGACTGGATCGGCATAAGCACCTTCAATGGTTGTTTGTAATAATAGATTAAAGAATGTCGTCGAAGCGACACCGTTCATCTTCGCTTTTCCGCTATCGAACATCTGCAAGATCTCGTCTTGCTGTTCGGGCTCCAACTTGCGGAAGTTCATTTCGAATTTCTCTTGAGCTGTTTGTTCCAGTGCATGTACACCTTCCATGAAAATATCACCTCTTGTCATAGGAGTTTGATATCTGAAGGCTGGCGTAGGTACTTGCGTTTCAGCATTTGGACCTTGATCTTGTGTCGTATCTGCTTGGCTTTCATATGGATCTACCGCACCTGTTTGCAAAAAAGGCCCTTTCATATATTCTTTTCCGTTCATTCCCCATTCTCCGGCAAGTTGTCTATCGATAAAATAGGGGACACCTAGTTCAATAGCGCCTGGCCCTAGATCATCTTTAGGGAATAGCCTTTCAGTAGCAGCGGAAAGTATTAGAAAATCTTCAGCATTACTAAAGAATGTACGGGCCTCCAATAAGTGAGTATCCTCTTTTCCCATGTCTGCAGGGGCGCTTGGTTTTTGGAGCTGGTTAGTCAATAATCCGCCGAATAATGATCCACCAACTAGACCTCCAGCTAATAGGCCGGTATTTTTCATGAAATTCCTACGACTTATTCCTTTTTGCGTGTCTTCAGGTTGTCTAGGTTCTGTCACGTTGCTCTCCTCCTTGTATATATGACTTTCATAATTTACCAATGCACCTCTACTAGACATAGTGTGACGAATGGATAGAAACTATACGTTGTGCCAGGACTTTACACATTAAAACAGGGGAAAATTGAGTGATCCAGAACGTAGAATGAATATATATAATAAAAACCCCTCTATAAATCATCGTATTTGCGTGATTACAGAGGGGTTTTTCGTATTATAGGTTATTAATCGTTAGTTTTAACTTCAGTATCTGTGTCAGGTTCCATGTCTACTTCGGGCTCGTCCACATTCACATCATCATCTGGCGTTACATCAGCTGGTTGATCTACTTCAACATCGTCATTTTCATCGATTACGGGATCGTCATCTCCACAAGCACTAAGAACACCAACAGAAAGAATTGCAGCGGTTCCTACTTTCAATAAATTACTTTTCTTAAGTTTATTCAAATTCATTATAGATTTCCTCCTCTAGATGTTTGATAGACTTTCTTATGTTATTAATATCCTTATTTTAGTTTTGTAAACATAAAATATTAGAAGTGATTCTTTAGTAATGATAATGACAATAAAGTAGAAGATGACAAACGGTGGAGAAATTGCATATTCTAAAAGAAAACGTGACACCAAGAGGAGAAAACTGAAGAAAGGTGGTGAAAGTGCTATGATGGATGTAGACATGCCTACTTTAATAGTGATGGACTAGATCTGTTACGCAAATTGGCTTATTTATAAAGGAGAGAATGTTTCATGAAAAAAGAAGAACAACAGAATTTATTCAAAGAAATTATGGGGAATTATCCAACTGGTGTAACAGTGGTGACTGCAGTAACCGAAGATGGCACACCAGTTGGACTGACAGTAAACTCGTTTGCCTCTGTATCCTTGGATCCGATGCTTCTCTTATGGTCTATTGATCATAGAGTTTCTTCTATTAAAGCATTCACAGAAGGAGGTAAATTTGCTGTACACGTACTTGCTGGAAACCAACAGGAGCTTTGTAATACATTTGCAAGCCGTGTAGAAGATCGTTTCTCCACATGTAAATGGGAAATGTCAGATAATGGGTTACCGATTATCGAGGATGCATTCGGTGTATTCGAATGTAAAACATTCCAAACCATTGAAGCTGGAGATCACACCATTATTATAGGCGAAGTAATCGATCTAAAAGTTGAGAAAGATAAAGATCCTATGTTATATCACCGTAGAGTATTTGGATCTGTGCCGCCAGTTTTCTATCAACAAGATGACAAAGCGTGAATTTGAATTAGTTTACAGCAATACAAAAGCCGTCTTCCAGGAGACGGCTTTTTTTATGCATATTCTATTATTTACGTACTATACAGTTTTCTAAAGTGGCTTAATATTACCCTAGTTTATCGTCTGCTGTAATATCATTTGGTTCTCGTACTAAATAATATTTACCTTTTGTATACAGAGCGATAACTACTGTCAAGACAGCAGCCAATATGGCAGCGATAAATGCAGCTGTAGATTGTAGGAATATGCCTAAATAACCAGCCGCGGCGATAGAGCCGAATGTGCTTGCTATAAGTAGCGATGCAACACCAACGGGATTCCATTTATATAAATACTCTTGTCTTGCAACGTAATAGGTGGGGCCAATTTTTAGCCACTTCTTGACGACTACTGCATCTGTCACGAGAATAGCAGCCCAAGAAAATAAGAACACACCTTGGAATGTCATGACCGTATCTAAGTGATCAACAATACCACCAAGCATTAATAAAATAGCACTTACAGCTGAGATTACTACCCAGAATCTACGTCCTGGCGTGAAGCGGAATACATTCTCGAAAAAATTTGATAGTGATAAAGAACTGCTGTAGATATTGGTGACATTAATTCGCAATTGTGTCAGCATCGTAAATAATGCACCACCAATGCCTAGCAACAGTACGATATATACGCCTGGATCTTTTTCCAAGAATCGCACACCGAACCAAATACCAAGTCCACCCATTACTCCGTAACAAAAAATCTGCGGGATGAAACCGATTGCAATCGAACCGAACTTTCTATCGGATGGCTTTAGGAAACGTGCATAGTCTGATGCGAGTAAAGCCGTTAATCCCATAATTCCATTGTGCATCCCGATACAGAACAATAGTGCAGTTCCCCCAAATTGAACGCCTTCGGGCATATAAGAGAATACGGGCCCTGTGTAAACAGCCGGTTTGATGAACGATAATATAATGGCTGTGAAAAGGAATACCATAAATATTGGCATAGACCATTTTTGAAGTTTGTCCAACTGCTCAATTCCGAACCAATTCAATGGAATAACAAGTGTGCCAAAGATGATAATTAAAATCCATTTAGGAAAGTCAGGCGTGAAATAATGAACAGCTGAAACGAGGATTAACCCTTCAAACGCGCAATACATAATGAAGTTCGAAGCGTAAATTAATGAAGTTAGCGATGATCCGATATAGCCAAATCCCCCACCACGTGATAAAAGGTTAACGTTCATGCCGGATTTAGCGGATAGATATGCAATGACAGTACCAAGCAAACCGGCGACGATGATAGCATAGATAGCCGAAACGATAGCGTTTGGTGCACCGAATTGCAAAGCCATGACACTGCCCATTTGAAAATAAAAAATGGCAGTCGCGATGCCGAACGTGATATTGGTAATACTCAGCCAACTCTTATTGCGATCTTCCAAAGGAACACGATCTAAGGAATAATCTTTTTCTGTTTCATCTTCTTCTATAGTATTCAGTGCTCTTTCTTCTTCTGTTGTCATACACATCAGCTCCTTGTAGTAAGTCGTCAATCTCTCTTGCCAGCTTTGCTAGTATGTTCTGATTCATGCAACATGATGAATTAGATTCGTTCATTGAATTGACACGTTACTATTTTAACAAAATTGTAATGAAAAAATCAAATTTAAAATATATTCGTGAAAATGACTATATAAAATTCTTATTTTATAAAAGGTTATAGAATGATAGAGAAATCAGACGTAGAAAAAAATCCTTAAAAGTATAGTTTTTAAATGAAAAGATGCAGTCTTTTATCTGGCTAGTACTTTTCTAACTGAAAGGACTAGTAGATGAAAGGATCAATCGTTAGTACCGTTACTGTAAACGATGGAGTATAAAAAAAGATGACTTCAGCACAATACTGAAGTCATCTACTAGTAGCGTAATTACTGCAACTCAATTCAAACCAGTTCATAAATTAGGGCTTAGCCCAAAGGTAAGAAAGTTTCTTGAAAATCTTTTTCAAGGAGGTTGTTTTTCCCATACCTAATCTATTATTTACGTATCATCCAGCTTTCTAATGAGTGAATAGCAATTCCACGGAACGCCTCAGCATGACTGAATGATTGTTCTACTTCTTTTAACTGTTTTTCCATATATGCATTATTTTTACCGAAGAAAGATAGATAATCACCTTCAGAAGATTTACTAGTTTCTATTGCTACACGTGCTTGCTTGCCTCTAGCGCTCGCATAATCCATTTCGCTTTGTGCTAAACTGATCATTCCATTACTACCACTTGCTTTGTTACGATAGGCCATGACATTTATACTGTCGGATTGGTCGATCAGCCATTCTGAAAGTACACCTTCACCCATACTATTCGAATAGTAGATGGAATCGAACCAAAACGGTATATCAATTCCAAAATGTAATCCAAGGCGAGTAGATTTACTAGCCGCGAATTGGATATTTTGCTGATAGCTCTTGATAGTCTCTTGTAAATTAGAATCCCATGTAGGTAAAATATACGGTTCGATATCCAAATGAATACCGGCAAACTGTTCATTATTCTCTGAAACGGATTGATACATTTCTACCCATTGAAAGAAACTTTGAACGGATTCTTGGTCAGTTGCCCAATACGGTGCGCCATCAAGGGCGTGTACTTCTATATTTTGCTCGCTAGCTTTGCGAATAAAGCGTTGATAAGCATCAGTCGGAATATCTGCGTTGACTTGCAAATACAGCGTTGATACATTTTTTTTCTTTGAAAATTCGATGAGTGCATCAGATTGACTAAGTATTTGCGATGTATGCCACAACCAAGTAGCTTTTGGTTGGTCAATGCGCATCGTTAACATTGGTTTTAACCAAATGAAGTTAGATAGAATCAATAGACTTGCCACCATCCAAATTACTCGTGCTTTTTTAGACATAGTAGTCACCTTTCTCTAGTAACGTAAGATAGAACAGTATTTCATGATGTTTTAGTACTACTAATAAATTATACACTAAGATATCTGCTATATTCTAGTATATTTATACTGCAATTATGTACATTCAGATTGTTTGAGAGAATACTAGACTGTATAATAATAATGAAATGTGAAAAATTGGCTAGTAATCGATATAAGTAAAGGAGAGACATATTAGTGAAAAAAATAGCCATAGCCATACTGTTGATTTTACTCGTGTTGTCTCCACGAATCTATTGGGCCTTAAAAGAAGAGAAAGTAATGGATATCGCTGTGATCGATAAATCGGTCGCGAAGAAAGATTATCGTGAGCATAACGGTTTATTTCATGTATTAGAAGGTAAGAAAATTGTTCGGCCTGACAGGGAAGCTTATGATAGGAGTCTTGATTATTATGGATTCGATCCATACGACCAGGTCGCGCTGGAGCCATTTCATGAACGACCACTTGATATGATCTATGTTGCGGATACATATGGCGTATTCAGCGATGATCTTAAAGCCAAACCTGATGGTTCTCGATCCGAACTACTATATGGCGGTATGGAATTGATGGAGTGGAACGAACTAATGGCTAGCAAAGGTGAGGATACGACATTAATCGCTGAATTCAATAGTTTTGCATCGCCAACTAGTGAAGAAATGAGTACGATCATGCAAAAGGAACTGGGAATTACTTGGACAGGGTGGATCGGACGGTATTTCAATGACATGTCGAATGCAGAAGTACCGAAGTGGCTTGTCGAAGGGTATAAAGAGCAGAAGAATAGTGAATGGTTGTTTGCCGGTTCTGGTCTTGCGTTTGTCCATACATCTGGAAAAGTGATTGTCTTAGATGGACAAGAAAATAAAAGTGCTGCCCATTTCAAATTAACAAAAGACGGAGAGGAAAAGTTTCCGAAAGTGTATTCATCGGATTATATGTATTGGTTCGATGTAGTAGAGCCAAATGAAAAAACCAATATTTTGGCGACATATGAATTTGATTTGACGGAAAAAGGTCGTAGTGTATTGCAAGAGGCGGATATTCCGGAAATATTCCCCGCGGTGTTGCATCAAGAACAGGCGAATACCTATTATTTTGCGGGAGACTACGCAGATTTTGATAAGAACCCCATTGTTAAATGGCAAGGGATACATACTGTATATAAATACTTTGCTAAAGATGTATCTGCCTTCTATTGGCTTACATATTTTCCGATGATGGAAGAGATCTTAGATGAAACCTATCACAGAAAGAACAGTGAAAAGAGTAGCGATTCCTCTACTGGAAAATAAGAGTGAGTTTACTAACATAGGGATGGGAGATTCGCTGATTGCGCATAGTCTATTTGAAAAAAGACTACTAATAAGTCAGCTGAAGAAGGGTGTAATGAGTATGAAAATAAATAAAAATGAACTGAATATGCTGGATGCTTCTCTCTTTCATCAACTCTTTCATTGGCAGATGGCGAATACGAAACGTTTCCGTCAAGTGTTCACCATAGTCTTTGTCAAAAGTCCTGAAAGTCCAGAAATTAAGCAAATTCTTCTAGAGCAGATGCGTACTTCAGATTTATTGTTCAGTTTCCCGACCGGTGAACCGGATATCATTTTAATGGTGAATACCGGCGAAGATGAAGCAGATGTCTTTATTGAGAGATTGCGCCGTACTGAATCGACTCGCTCTTACCGAGTAGGCGTTTCGGTAATTGAAATTCGTAATGGAGATGCAACGCTTGAAGATGTACTACAAGTGGGAAATGATTCAGTAAACCGTGCATTACAATTACCAGGTGGTACGCCTTATGTAAAAGATCGCACCTTTAGAACATTAGAGCGACAATGTGTGCGAGTGAGTATTATTGACAATGACCCCGTTATCACGATGATTATACAAAAACTAGTGGAGCGTATTTCCATAAAACAACTGGATCTGGATATCCAAGTATTCCATGATGGACAATATTTCATTGAATCCAAATGGTACCAGTCTTCCCACACACATTTAGTTATTATGAATGACATTCTTCCGAGAAAGAATGGATTAGAAGTATTATATACATTACGCGAATTGCCGAATACGCAGAAATATCATGTCTTTATGATGACCAAGAGAAAAAGTGAAGCGGAAATGATTTACGCCTATCAAAACGGTGTTGATGAATATATAACGAAACCATTTAATCCAAAGTTATTTGAATCACAAATTAAGAAAGTATTGAGACGGATTTATTATGGATAAGATATTAATATCATTGTTATTAGTCATCGTAGTGTTGTTGATTATACTATTCGCTTTGTTCTTTTTACTTGTGTTTTATAGAATGCAAGAAGTGAAAAAAAAAGAGAAGGTTATAAAGTATATTGAAGATCGTCAAGTCGACTGGTATGAATATTTACTAGAAGAAGATATGTCACTTGAAGGGCTTAAACCCCATGGGAATCTAGAACTCGAAGCGATTGATGAATTGTTTTTTCGCGTTAACTACCACATCTCTTCAGATGAAATTAAAGAAAAGGTAAATGCTTTTGCCGCTGTATATATGAGTGATTACTATAAGGGAAAACTTGCTAGTCGGAGTAGGGAATTGCGTATTAATACACTCAATAAAATTAGCTTATTTCACTTGCGATTTATGCTGGATCCGGTTTCCGCGCTGTTGGAAAAGAAGAAAAAACATTCGAAAACTGAATTAATATTAATGTATGAGATTATAGGAAAGTTTTCTCGTACTGATTTCGTAGCACACTTCATCGCGCCGAAAGTTCCGCTAGGTGAATTTGATTATAAAAAATTGTTGATGGGGCTAGATGAAGAACAGATTAATTTACTAGCTGAAGACTTCGATGTTTTGCCTGAATTGCTTCAGCTGACGATGATCGAAATTATAGGTGTTCATCATTATCTTGATTGGCTTCCTTTATTGCATAAGTGTTTGGATAGTTCGGATCAAGAAATGCGAATTAGGGCATTAAAAAGTATTGCTGAACTAGAAGTAGCGGACTCGCTTGAGTTATATGAGCCATTCTCCCATTCAACTATCTGGGAAGAACGCCTGATGACAGCTAAGATTTTCCGTTTTGCACCGACAGATGAAGCATTGCCTATACTTAAACACTTGATCAAAGATCCTACTTATCAAGTTCGTGCACAAGCCGCAAAATCGATTAAATCTTTAAAAAATGGTCATCAAGCACTTTACTCTGTAATAACCATGTCATCTGACGAGTTTGCGGTCGATGTAGCGGAAGAGATGTTCGGAAAGGAGTACTAAGATGAACGCACCTCTAATAACGTCGTCGTTTTTTGGGTTTATTGGCTATATACTGCTCGTCTATATGCTAGCTGTTATTTTTTCATATACATCCATGCTACTTATCGCATTTATTCAGTTAGGAAAAGAACGAAAGTTGCAGAAAAATTTATCGGATGAAGGAGCTGTAGATTTTATATATACGCAGCCCGTAACGATAATTGTTCCTGCTTACAATGAGCAAGAAGGTGTGCTTGGGAATATTTATTCGTTGTTGGCATTGCAGTATCCTCAATTTGAGATATTGGTGATCAATGATGGATCTGTAGATAATACGGAAGATATTATAATTGAGCATTTCAATATGAAGCCAATTCGAAAAGTAGTGAATCAACAACTTGAAACGCAACCTATCGAAGCTATCTATCAATCCGATATGCACCCCAATTTACTGTTGATTACGAAAGTGAATGGTGGGAAAGCGGATGCCTTAAATGTAGGAATTAATGTGTCAAAATATCCATATTTCTGTTCAATCGATGGAGATTCCATATTGGATAGTACATCACTGCTGCGTGTAATGAAGCCTATCATGGAATCCAATAAAGAAGTTATTGCGACAGGCGGCACTGTACGGATTGCGAATGGTTATGAAATCCAAATGGGGCAAGTGGTCAGAGAAGGTTTGCCAGGCTCGGCTATCGTAATAATGCAAATTATAGAGTATATGCGTGCGTTTCTTATGGGACGAATGGCGCTTAGCAAATACAATATGGTGCTAATCATATCCGGAGCATTCAGTGTCTTTTCAAAAAAATGGGTAATGCAAGTAGGCGGATATACGAAGAATACAGTTGGAGAGGACATGGAACTAGTAGTTAAGCTACATGAAGAAATATCGGATTGTAAAGAAGATAAAGAAATTGTTTTTACACCAGATCCGGTTTGTTGGACAGAAGCTCCTGATAACTTCAAAGATCTACGTACTCAGCGTCGACGTTGGCATCAAGGACTGGCCGAAAGCCTCTGGTTACATAAGAAAATGGCATTTAATCCTAAGTATGGTTCGGTAGGGCTGCTATCAATTCCTTATTTCTTGTTCATTGAATTGCTCGGACCCGTAATAGAATTGGCTGGCTATGCTTATATGGTCTTGTCTCTATTTATGGGGGAAGCGTATATAGTCTTCGCTGGAATTCTTGGTTTATTATTTATTTTATATGGATCATTGTTTTCGATGGCATCCATTTTATTGGAGGCATGGAGTCGTAATACATATCCCGCAGTGAAGGATTTAGTTCGTCTAGTGATGTTGTCACTAACCGAAGTATTTTGGTACAGGCCACTAACCTTAATTTGGCGCACAGAGGGGATTATTAGTGCTTTGCGCGGAAAACGTGAGTGGGGAAGCATTCAACGTAGAGGATTGTCAGAAGATCGTGAATGAAAAATGCCTGACGTATCGTGACTGTTATATCAGGCATTTACGTAGTAAATATAAAGGGGTACGTCACAATATATTCAATCCTACAGTAAAGGCTTCGTTACTACCTGTAGAGACGTTAACGATTGACCACCATTATCCGTGAATGTATGTATTCATACTGGGTTCGAAAAGGATGACTAAATGGTAGTGTCGGAGAATATATTGTGATTTTTTTATGACTTTGACATAGAAAGTCTACTAGGTTTATCTAACGCCGCGTCGCTTGGCAGATTCAGCGTACGCCGTGGATCGGAAATGTAGTATGGGGTCATCACTGCATTCTATTCCTTCTATAGTAACCGTTGGATCAAAGATGAAGGACTCAGCGTTATCTACACGAAGAGAGTTCAGTGTTAGGGTTCCTGCTTCAATTTTCTTTCGATCATCGGGCCAGGCGATAGTTGGGTCATCAATTGCATCTCCATGTTCGGCGAATTGTATAAGTAAGCGAAAACGTACAGACTGGTCTAGTCTAACTTTATGAATAAGTTCATTTTCCATTGAGCTGTTGACATTACCATCATCATTTTGGGGAACAGGTTGCCATTCAAATCGGACAGCCTGTTTTTGCATGTCCTTATTTCTCAAATAATACGCATGGATTGAATAGTAATGGAGGGACTCGAAATTACGAAAAGGCTGTAGTTCTTTTAAAATGGAACCAAATGCTTTGTACTCTGCATCATGTATCAATGCATCTATTCGTTGTGCCCATGTACTACGAGAATCGAATGCCTGCACCAAACGAATAAAGGCATCTGGAGTTTTACTAATAAAAATCGGTATATTGGCCATAGTCAAATTTGTGAATGTACCATCAAATAATTGAAAACGCACTGCCATTCCTTTAATTGGATTCAATCGTTCGCTTGGATTTCGGCTTGTAGAGCTATGAGAAAAACGTACAACAGCTGAAACTTCCCTTTGCTGTAAATGGGCAGCTGTTGTCCAAGGTACGGCAGCCCCGGTTGGTTGGAAAGTCGCGTCAAATGCGACACCAATTGCATGTGCACGTCGTAAATGACTTTCTGTATGCACCGCTGATTCAATAGAATCAATAGCTTCTTTAGCAGTTACGGGACCTTGATTTTTCATTTGAAATCACTCCTTTACATATAACATACCCTTCATTAATTAAAATTAAGCGATTAAAAAAATAGAATTGGGGGTATTAATAGTGGCAAGACAACTTTTAGGAGGAATAGTATATGAATCGTTTGTTACTAACTGGAATATCTGTCATGGCACTCAGCCTTGCAGCATGCGGGACTGATACAACGGATGACAATGTGAAAGAAAACTCAGGCACAACACCGCCTGTGGAACAACCTGCTGAGCCTACAACTGAAGATACTAACAAAAACTCTACTGATGGAGGTAATACAGACGCTGTGCAACAAACAGATTCTGCAACGGATAATATGAAAGCAGATATGGATAAACTTTCATTTAAAGAAATCCAGATTGAAGTTTTGTACAGTGGTGATAAAGAATACGAAGCGGATATTGAACAAGACGAAAATGAACCAATTGAAGCGAAAGTGGAAGATGAAGTAAATGGTGTATACTTGAAAAACCAAGAAGCATTTGATGATTTATACCCGAAGGTTAAACAACTCGATTTGACGAAAGACAGCACAAAGCAGGAAGCGATTGATCAAGTGTTGAAAATCTTTGGCTTGGATGCAAATTACGAGAAAATTGAAGTAGAAATTAAATTTAATGATGGAAGTAAGTTAGATGTAGAAGAACGTAAATAAGAGCAAGAACAGCCCTTCCTTTTCAAGGAAGGGCTGTTTTGGGGTTGAAGATAACTTAAGAAGTTCTGTCAGGATCAACATTTATAAATAGTACACTCCAAGCGCAACAATCATTAAAATGAAAGTGGGTATACCAGCGGCGAAAAACCACGCCGGACTCGCTGACATCGCCTCGGATGGAGCACGCATTGAATCTAGCACTTCCCTCTGGCCTTTCAAAGCAAAGACCTTTCGTGTACTCTTCATGAAAAAATCAAAAGAGCCTGTACGAATAATAAATACCACCGAACCGATAAATAGTAGAAATCCACTGATGAAAAAGGAAGCATTGATATAGCCGAGTAGTGAGATTTCACCATATACCGAAAAGGCAGAAATAACAATCACTAATTGAGATAGTAGAAATACAATAATATTACGTTTCATATGGAATCCTTCTTTTCATTTATAGAATTAGTAACTACTATCTATCATACATGACATAAATTAAAATGTGTAGAATCTTCTATGATAGTTCAAAATTATGACAATAGCGTTGTTAGCGTTTACATCTAGAAATTCTTCTTGTATAATGAAAAAGCTAGCACTACAAAAACATCAAAGGGGAGGTCAACAATTTGAAAAGAAATAAGTGGCTTATATTAATGGCTTTAACATTAGTCTTAAGTATGTTCTTAGCTGCATGTGGTGGTTCGAAAGACGAAGAAAAGCCAGCAACAGACGGGGACGACAAGGACAAAGATGCGGCAACCGAAGAGAAAAAGCATGCCAAAGACGAAGATGGAGAGCCAGATGCTGAGCAAGTATTATACTTAGCTGAATCTGCGGCTATTCCATCAGTTGACTCATCAATTGTAGAAGATCAAGTAGGCTTCAATGTATTAAACAATATCAATGAAGGTTTATATCGTTTAAACCAAGATAATATTGCAGAACCTGCAATGGCTGCAGAAGAAGCAAAAGTCAGTGAAGATGGATTGACGTATACATTCAAACTTCGCGATGCAATGTGGGCTGATGAAACACCTGTTACAGCAAATGATTTCGTCTATGCTTGGCAGCGTGCAATTGATCCAGCAACTGGTTCACCTTATGGACCCATGATGATGTCTGGCGTAGTGAAAAATGCGACAGCAATCTCTGAAGAAAAAATGGAAGTATCTGAGCTTGGAGTTAAAGCTGTAGATGAAAAGACGTTTGAAGTAACACTGGAGCGTCCAGTACCATATTTCTTGTCACTCATGTCATTTGGAACTTTCTATCCACTTAAAGAAGAGTTCGTAGCTTCTAAAGCGGATGCATTTGCAACAAACTCTGATAACCTTCTTTCAAATGGACCATTCGTTTTAACTAAATGGGATGGAACTGGAGATAGCTGGACTTATGTTAAGAACGAACACTACTGGGATGCAGAAAATGTGAAGCTTAATGAAATTCATGTAAACGTTGTTAAAGATTCTGCAACAGCAATTAAACTTTATCAAGATGGTAAGTTGGATCGTGCGGGAGTTTCCGGTGACCTAGCTATGCAATACCGTGATGATGAAGAAGCCGTTATTCAACCAGAAACATCTGTATTCTATTTCAAGTTTAACCAAGAGCGTGATGGTAAAGAAACACCACTCGCTAATGAGAATATCCGAAAAGCTATTGCTAAAGCTTTCGAAAAGGAAGACATGGTAGATGTAGTACTTGCCAACGGTTCATTAGCTGCAAACTACTTAGTACCAACAGATTTTGCATTTGATGAAGATGAAAAAGACTTCCGTGAGTTAAGTGGTAACCACTTGGAGTACAACGTGGAAGAAGCACAAGATCACTGGAAAAAAGGTCTTGAAGAACTAGGCGTTGAATCTCTTGATCTTGAAATTCTAGGTGGAGACACTGAGCTTTCTAAGAAAATGGACGAGTACTTCAAGTCTCAACTAGAAGGTAACCTAGAAGGCCTTTCAATTTCTTTAAAAGAAGTACCATTCTCTGTACGTTTGGACTTGGATGGTAACCAGGACTATGATATTCAAGTATCAGGTTGGGGACCAGACTTCCAAGATCCGATTTCATTCATGGATCTATTCGTAACAGATGGTACAAACAACTTGATGTCTTACTCTAATCCTGAGTACGATAAATTGATTGAAGATTCTAAAGGTGACTTGGCTCTTAAGCCAAAAGAGCGTTATGAAGCATTCGCAAAAGCTGAGAAGATTCTACTTGATGAAGACGCTGCAATTGCACCGATTTACCAACGTGGTTTGATCTACTTGCATAAACCTTACTTCAAAGGCTTAGTGAATCATCCATTTGGAGCAGACTATAGCTACAAGTGGGCATATATTTCAGGTAAATGATTGTAACGAAGTAAGGATTTAAGTTTAATAGGGGAGAGTATATGGGGGTAAATATCCATATACTCTCTTTTTAGTAACAGCAAATAGTTTCAATATTTAATTTATTGTCGAAAAATGTCAAGTGGTTACTTGCATAAGTAAGTAAGAAACTCTTTTGGAGGTGTAACGTACCATGGTTAAGTATATTGGAAAACGCATCGTGTATATGTTCATAACACTGTTTTTAATCGCAACAGCCTCTTTTTTCCTTATGCAAACATTGCCAGGTTCACCGATCGCTTCTTACAACAAGTTGAATGACACACAAAAAGCAATTGTTGAAAAGAAGTATGGAATCGATAAGCCTAAGCCTGTGCAGTATGCAATCTATATGAAAAACTTGGCAAAAGGCGATTTAGGTACGTCGTTTGTATTTAAAGGGAAGAGCGTCAACGATTTATTGGCTACGAGATTGAAACCTTCTTTAATCTTGGGAGCGCAAGCGATGGTCTTCGGGACCATTGTTGGAATCCTGCTAGGCATGCTTGCCGCATTGAAGCATAATACATTCTGGGATTATGGAAGCACCTTTTTTGCAATACTCGGTATTTCTATTCCGTCCTTTGTATTTGCATCATTGCTACAATATTGGATTGCTTCAGAGTGGCATCTACTACCAGTCGGTTTGTGGAATGACGGTTGGAAATCTAGTGTCCTGCCATCGCTTGCACTCGCTATGGGGCCGCTTGCCCTATCCGCGCGCTTTATACGGACTGAGATGATAGAAGTACTGAATTCAGATTATATTATTTTGGCTAAGGCGAAAGGTGCCAATGGTTTTGAAATTGCTTTCAAACACGCATTCCGAAATGCATTAATACCTTTAATCACGGTTCTCGGACCATTGGCAGCTGGTTTAGTAACGGGTTCACTTGTTGTAGAACAAATTTTTGCTATTCCAGGAATTGGTGAGCAATTCGTATCGTCTATCATGACAAATGATCATGCTACAATCATGGGTACGACATTATTATTCTCAGCCTTTCTTATTTTCGTTATTTTTATTGTGGATATTTTATACGGTGTTATCGACCCACGTATCCGCGTGTCTGGAGGTAAGGGATAATGCACAATGAAAATGGACAAGAAAAATTAACACCAGAAGATTTTGAACGAGTGACAATCGATGCGCATCATTCAGAACGTATAGAGAAACCGAGTTTGAGTTTCTGGCAAGATGCATGGCTAGGTCTCCGTAAAAATAAGGCCGCTATTGTCAGTATGGTCGTTCTTTTATTGGTTATACTCATGGCACTCATCGGTCCACATTTAAATGGACATGCGGGTGATACACAAAACTTACGCCATGCAAATTTACCGCCTAAAATACCTGGCATTGAAGCAACAGGACTTTTTGATGGGGATGGTAAGCTAGCAGGGAAGACTGTCAATCTATATGAAATGAAAAAAGTTGATGAATATTATTGGTTCGGTACAGACGGACTCGGTCGAGACTTGTTTACAAGACTTTGGGAAGGTACTCGTGTATCGCTATTCATCGCATTTGTAGCCGCAGCCATTGATATGGTTATAGGTGTCGCATACGGAGGGATTTCTGGATACTTCGGTGGACGTACGGATGACATCATGCAACGCGTTGTTGAGATCTTGATCGGTATTCCTACATTAATTGTCGTTATTTTGATGATTATGATTATGGACCCGGGAATAACCGCCATCATTGTCGCGATCACCATAACTGGTTGGATAGGCATGTCGCGTATTGTACGTGCACAGACTTTGAAATATAAATCACAGGAATTCGTATTGGCTTCGCGTACGCTAGGTGCCAAGGATGGAAAAATCATTACTAAGCACTTACTGCCGAACATGCTGGGGATTATTATCATCAACACGATGTTCACGATTCCAAATGCGATTTTCTTTGAAGCGTTCTTAAGCTTTATCGGAATCGGACTCCAACCACCAGCTGCTTCATTAGGTACATTAATCAATGACGGATACAAAGTGATGGAGAATCAGCCATACGTGCTATTGTTCCCAGCCATTGTCATCAGTGTTCTTATGATTGCATTTAACTTGATAGGTGACGGACTGCGCGATGCACTAGATCCTAAAATGAAAGATTAAGAGGAGGAGAGCAAGTTGACAAAAATATTAGAAGTAAAAGACCTCGAGCTTTCCTTCCACACATTTGCGGGTGAAGTGAAAGCGATCCGTGGCGTAAATTTTGATTTGCACAAAGGAGAAACGCTTGCTATCGTAGGTGAGTCGGGATCGGGTAAATCTGTTACGACGAAATCAATCATGCGGCTTCTTCCTGAATCAAGTGCTGAATATAAGAGTGGGGAAATTCTATTTGAAGGAAGAGATCTAACAAAAATTCCTGAAAAAGATATGCAAAAGATTCGAGGGAAAGATATATCGATGATTTTCCAGGATCCAATGACTTCATTAAATCCAACTATGACGATTGGAAGACAAATCATGGAGCCGATCTTAAAACATCAGAAGTTGAACAAATCAGCAGCGCGTAAACAGACGATTGAATTATTGAATCTGGTCGGTATACCGAATGCAGAAAATCGTTATAAGATGTACCCTCACCAATTTTCTGGTGGGCAGCGTCAACGAATCGTCATTGCAATTGCGCTTGCGTGTAATCCGAAAGTATTGATTGCAGATGAGCCGACAACAGCACTGGATGTCACGATTCAAGCGCAAATTCTTGAGCTGATGAAAGACATTCAGAAGAAGACCGATACTTCTATCATATTTATTACGCATGACCTGGGTGTAGTAGCAAACGTTGCCGATCGAGTAGCTGTTATGTATGGTGGTCGAATCGTCGAGATCGGTACAGTAGACGAAATCTTCTATAATCCACAACATCCTTATACATGGGGCTTACTAAGTTCAATGCCTTCTATGGATTTAGAAGATCAAAAGCTATATGCGATTCCCGGCACACCTCCTGATTTATTAAATCCTCCAAAAGGAGATGCGTTCGCTTTGCGAAGTGAATATGCGATGAAGATTGATATGGAGCGTCAGCCTCCTTTCTTCAAAGTGAGCGATACACATTACGCAGCGACATGGTTATTGCACTCGCAGGCACCAGAAGTTGAACCGCCTGCCCTAATTATTGAGCGTATGAAAACATTTAAAGGTAGCCGGTACTATGTTGATCAGACGGGAGGTACTGTGTGATGTCAGACAATTTAATTGAAGTACGTAACCTTAAACAATATTTTAATGCAGGGAAATCTACTGAAGTCCGTGCGATTGATGATATTAGTTTCACTATTAAACGTGGAGAAACCTTTGGTTTAGTAGGCGAGTCAGGTTGCGGTAAATCCACAACAGGGCGTACTATGATCCGATTATATGACGCGACAGCGGGTCAAGTCCTCTATAATGGTGTAGATGTACACGCACCCAAAAGCAAAAAGGAAAATCATGCATTGAATAGAAAGATGCAAATGATATTCCAAGATCCTTATGCTTCTTTGAATCCACGTATGAAAGTTTTGGATATTATTGCAGAAGGATTAGATATTCATGGTCTAGTAAAAGGTAAAACGGATCGGAAGCAACGGGTAATTGATTTGCTTGAGACTGTTGGTTTAAATCGTGAACATGCTGAGCGTTATCCGCATGAGTTCTCAGGTGGTCAGCGTCAGCGTATCGGAATTGCACGTGCATTAGCTGTAGATCCGGAATTCATCATTGCGGATGAGCCGATCTCTGCTCTAGACGTTTCCATCCAAGCGCAAGTCGTCAATTTGTTAAAAGAGCTACAGGTAGAAAAAGGGTTGACGTATTTATTCATTGCTCACGATCTATCGATGGTTAAATACATTTCCGATCGTATTGGCGTGATGTATTTCGGTAAACTGGTGGAGATGGCTCCAGCGGATGAGTTATATCGAAATCCAATGCACGCTTATACTAAGTCTTTACTGTCAGCGATTCCACTACCTGACCCAATTTATGAACGTTCTCGTGTGCGCCATCCGTATAATCCGAAGGACCATCAATATGGACCTGACGAAAAAGTGGAATTTCGTGAAGTGGCACCTGAACATTTTGTATTATGTTCAGAGAAAGAACTCGCCGAGATGCAAGCTATACGTGTATAAGACAATATCCCTCTGATTGTGTAGAAATCAGAGGGATTTCTTTATCGTAATTAAATCCACTAGTTGTCCTGATAGTTTGTATGTTTCATCAAATATTGTGCTACTATGGAAAGAATAGATACCATTTGAATTGATAGGGTGTGTTTAAAATAAAGAATTTAACGGAGGCAGTTCAAAGAAAATTAATGGATGAGATCATTAATGGGAGTAGAGTTGCAGCTTTAGTAACAGATGCTTCGCAAGAGGATAATCCGATAATTTTTGCTAACAAAACATTCGAAACGATGACAGGGTATACTCAAGAAGAAACATTGGGGCGTAATTGTAGATTTCTTCAAGGTAAAGATACAGACCCAACTACAGTTTCGAAGATCAGAAGAGCTGTTTCTGAAAGAGTACCTTTGACAATCGTAATTAAAAACTATAAAAAAGACGGTACGTTATTTTGGAATCGGCTCAGTCTTCGTCCAATTATTATTGATGGAGTGCCATATTGTATTGGTACGCAGACAGATGTTTCTGTACAATACAAACAAATAGAAGAGCTGCATACGAAAGATCATGAAATAGAACAGCTCATGTTACCTATCATGAGAATTTATGATAACCTGGCGGCTGTTTCCTTAATCGGTCAAATGACGGAAGAACGCTTTAATCTTTTGATTACGAAACTGAGCGCCTACGTTCACTCAAATGAAGTGGATCATGTAATGATTGATATAACGGGTTTATATTGGCAACAAGGAACTTCGATTGATCGGTTGCTGGAAATTCAGCAAGTATTGAAGCTTATGGGATGTCAGCTTTATATTACAGGCATCTCTCCAGATCTTGCACAAAAATTAGCGTCAGCTAAAGATCCTCAGCAAATATTAAAAACCTTTTCAAGTATTCAGCAAGCAATTTACTATATTCAGCGATAGAGAAAAGACCTCTACCATAACGCAAAGTTATGGTAGAGGTCTTTATCAGATACCGAGTTGTTCTTTTACTTCTTTAATCTGTTCAATATGACGTAGTTCATGATAGCCGACAAATGGAATCCACTGCGTAAGACTCATTTCGCCAAAAACAGGATGGAGATACGATTTTACTGCTAATTGGTCTTCCGTTGCGTTTTCAGCTATATCATGTAAAACAGAATGGGTAGCAGAAAGTTTACTTTTCAAGTCATGGAGAGTAGAAAAATCTGAAGTTGGTGTCACAAAATCAGGCGCATCTACTTTTTTAGAACGATCCACAGTAAGTTGAATCGGCTTCACTGTGGTAATGTTCTGATCGTCGTTAGAAAGCTTAGTCTGAATGGTTTTAGCAACGCTACCTTCCATTAAGTACAGATGTTGCACAATTTGTTTAATAGACCATCTGTTTTCAGCTGGTTTTCGATTAATCACTTCATCTGACAAGTCTTCTACTTGCGCTAATAGTTCTTTACGTGCTTGATCATTAATTTCCATAGTGGTCACCCCTTTTATTCATAGTACCACTCGTAAGACGATAAATCTTTTATAGAAGCTTGAGAATAGGAGTTCAAATTATGAAACTACATCAGCCTAAAATACCGGGGCATTTAACACCGGTACAGTTACAAGACTTACTACACGAAGAGGATTCATCCCTCCAAAATGCAAGTGTTATCGATTCACGAATAGATGGGCAAACAATAGAACGGGCACAATTAACAAGTATGCTCATTAAGAATTCTAGTTTTCAAGGAGCTATTCTAGCGGAACTATTCGCTACAGATGTTCGATTTGAAAACTGTGATTTTTCCAATGCAGACTTGACGGGTATAAGTATTCACCGAGTGAGTTTTCATAATTGCAAAATGCTTGGTGTCAACTTTACAAATGCCCGATTTACGGATGTGTTATTTGAGGAGTGTATTTGCAATCTTTCTGCGTTTGTCCATACAAGGTGGGAGAGAGTACAGTTCGATAACTGCCAAGTAAAAGATGCAGATTTCTTCGATTGTAAACTTAAAAACACATACTTTCTGAAGTGTAATCTGGATGCGGTAAGCTTTGACGAAACACCTCTTAAAGGAGTAGAGATCAAAACTTCAGAATTCGAGAGCATGACAGTATCTATGAAAGAATTGGATGGTTGTATTGTATCCTCTATGCAGGCGATTCAATTCGCTACCATGTTGGGATTAGATATCCGTGATGAATAGAGCGACATAATTAAGTTTTAAAAATACTCATGAGAATAAGATCTCATACATTTACTCTCTCCTAAATTATGCTACACTCACTCATTGATTTTCTTTTCCAACAGCCTTAAAGTAGGGGTATAGTGAATGTTCACCGAATAAAATAATTGCTTTTAAAGGGGCTATGCTATGTTTGTACATCAAGTAACAGAGGATATTTCATTGAAACTGATAGGACAGAAAGATGCAGACGTATTATTCGCACTGGTAGATGGATCAAGAGAGTACTTACGTGAGTGGTTGCCGTGGGTTGATTCCATGATGGATGTGGATCAGTATGGTCCGATCATAAATGCGTGGTTACAACAATTCGCCGAAGAAGATGGATTCCAAGCAGGTATAATGTATAAAGGAGTCTTGGCGGGTTTTGCAGGATTCCATTCAGTTAACTATACAAATAGGCAAACGAGTATTGGCTATTGGCTGGCGCAAGATTATCAAGGAAAAGGTATTATGACTGCGGTCGTGTCTGCGCTACTAGACTATGCATTTGAAGAATATGATCTACACCGTGTAGAAATCCGATGTGCTACGGAGAATAAAAGAAGTCAGGCAATTCCTGAGAGATTAGGATTTAAGAAAGAAGGAGTCATTCGTGACGGCGAGTTTCTATATGACCACTATCATGATTTAATCGTTTACGGTATGTTAGAAGATGAGTGGGGAAAACATAAAAAATCTTGAGACGTTTCATGCAGAGTCCTTCTCGAAATGGACTCTGTTTTTTATTATGTTATTTTGTATAGAGTACACTTAACATAAAGGGGATGGCTAGTCATGTTAACTACTATTGAAATTGATAAAGAGCTAACGAAGAACAGAGACCTTGAAACCGCAACATTTGGAATGGGTTGTTTTTGGGGACCAGAAGCGCGCTTTGGCAGCTTGCCAGGTGTCATCAGAACACGAGTAGGGTACACAGGCGGAACTACGCCAGCGCCAACATACAAGACGATGGAAGATCATACTGAAACGTTGGAAATAGATTATGATCCGACGAGTATATCTTACGAAGAAATACTTCTACATTTTTGGCGTAATCATTATCCAAACCGTGATCAATACAAAGGGCAACAATACGTTTCATCATTGCGCTATCATAACCTGCAACAAAAACAGATAATCAGTTTAGTCAAGAGAGAAATGGAGATAGAGCTTGGAGAATCAATTGAAACAGAAATCACCCCATTAGGCCATTTTACATTAGCTGAAAACCGCCATCAGAAATATTACTTGAAGCGTTATCCGAATATATTGGAGCAGTTACATTCATTATATCCTTCTGCAGAGTCGTTGATTGATTCGACGTTTGCAGCCAGAATGAATGGATTCGTTAAAGGTTTTGGCACGCGTGATCAAATTGTGAATGAAATGGAAAGCTGGCCATTACATGAAAATGTACGACAACAACTCATTCAGCAGTTCTTGAAATTAAAGTGGTGAAATCACTGAAACTCTGAATCTTTTCTTCTTGTAACTTTATTCTGTGGTTGCTATGATATTCTAATATCAACTTAGACTGAACGTAGGAGAGAGTAGATGAAAAAGGAAACCATCACGTTAGGTCTGCTACTGACCAATTTACTAATTGCATTTTTGGGAATTGGATTAGTTATACCTGTTATGCCAAGATTAATGAATGAATTACATATATCGGGTACAGTGGTTGGCTATATGGTCGCGACTTTTGCGATGGCTCAACTGCTTGTTTCACCTTTTTCAGGAAGATGGGTAGATACATTTGGCCGAAAAAAGATGATTGTCGTGGGTTTAATCATTTTTAGTTCTTCCGAATTCTTATTTGGGATTGGACAGACATTGCCGGTACTATTCGCATCTCGGATTTTAGGTGGGATTAGTGCTGCTTTCATTATGCCAGCTGTTACTGCCTTTATTGCTGATATTACAACAATGGAAACACGCTCTAAGGCATTAGGTTTTATGTCTGCTGCCATATCTACGGGATTTATATTAGGTCCAGGGGTTGGCGGATTTTTAGCGACATATGGTACTCGAGTTCCTTTCTTCTTCGCTGGAGGACTCGCTTTGTTTGCGGCGATCTTTTCGTTTATTGCATTGCGTGAACCGGAACGTTATCGAGAAGCCGTAGCGGAGGATGCAACTAAACCGGGGTTAAAGAGGATTTTTGCTCGTCATTATTTTATTGTCTTTATTATTATATTGATTTTATCTTTTGGCCTAGCTTCATTTGAATCCATTTTCAGCTTGTTCGTTGATCATAAGTTTGGATTCACACCTAAAGACATTGCCATCATCATTACAGGAGGCGGGCTAGTCGGAGCGGTTGCACAAGTCGTGTTATTCGACAAACTGGCGAGAACGATAGGGGAGAAACGTCTAATCTTTTTCTGTTTAGTCTTTTCGTCCATTTTAGTTTTTCTGACGACGTTCGTCCAAAGTTATGTTTCCGTACTGGCTGTTACGATGATTATCTTTGTAGGGTTTGATTTGATACGACCTGCAGCAACTTCATACTTGTCAAAAATCGCGGGAAATGAGCAGGGGTTTGTCGGCGGTATGAACTCGATGTTTACGAGTATTGGAAATGTATTTGGTCCAATCATCGGTGGGGCTTTATTTGATGTAGACGTAGACTATCCATTCTACTTTGGTGCATTTGTATTATTACTTGGCGTAGTGTTGAATTATATATGGATTAAGAGGACGCCATCTTTCAGACCTAATATCTAGGGGGAATTGAATTGACCATTATTGGTTTTGTTCGGCATGGTGTGACGGCTTGGAATAAAGAAGGTCGTGCACAAGGAAGTTCAAATATTCCGTTGGACGAAGAAGGGGTAGAGACTGCCAAAAAGCTGGCACTGCGCTTGGCAAGTGAGGAATGGGACGTTATTTACACTAGCCCTATGACACGTGCTAGACAGACAGCAGATTTACTGGCTAGGCAGTCGGGGATTGAAGTCGTGGAAGATAATCGACTTCGTGAGCGTAGTGGCGGTTTAATTGAGGGAACGACGGAATCGGAACGACAGCAGAAGTGGGGACCCCAGTGGAGGGAACTGGATTTACAGTTTGAAACGGCAGAAAATGTTATAGCGCGAGGTCTTGAATTTGTGAATGAACAGGTCCGAAAGATTCCCGATCAACGTCTGATTGTGGTGAGTCATGGTAGTTTTATCAAACGGATCATTGTGGCCTTGATGGAAGATGAAAAATATACAGTCAAGATCGATAATGCTTCATTGACTATAATAAATATAGAAGAGAAAAGTTGCTTGCTGTTAAATGACACAGCACACCTTACGGGAGGAATAAATGGAAATTGATTATGATTTAACGGAACAAGATGTGGTTGCTTTTAATTTGTATCATGTGAAAACTTCTAAAGTCGGTAAAAATTCATTACGATGGCAGCGGTATATATCACCGTTAATATTTTTATTGTTTGCATATTTTTTATCGATCTTTACTGATATGACGAAAGGCCCGTTGTTTGCTACGTTTGGAGTAACTGCTATTCTATGGGTGATCTTTTATCCGAAGTATTTCTACTTTCATATTACACGGCAAGTGAGCAAGATGCTTAGAAGTGGTAAGAATGAAGGACTTGTTGGGACACATTCTATGAAGATGAATAAGACAGGAATTGCAGATCAGACAGCCATGGGTGAAACAAAGGTACAATGGGCTGGCGTGAAACAGCTAATAGAAGACTCGGCTTATTTCTATATTTATACGAGTACGGTGAGTGCATATATTATTCCAAAGCGAGATGTATACTCGGTCGATGGGCTGAAAAGTTACATCCAACAGCGGATGATTACGTAAATAAAAATCAGAGGCTACCGAGCCCCTGATTTTTTTATTTTCCCAAGCGATGATATTTCCAAAATGAAATGAGTAGTATTACACTAGACCCAATCAATAGTTCGACATTGAGATCTATCAAGCTATAAGTAAATGTAGCGAAAGATCCAACCGCGATGAATCCGGCAAATAGACGGTTTTGCATCTTCACTTGAAATTTACGATGATCTATATCTCGTTGTTTGAGATAAGTATGGATCAATGCAGGTTGCTCCAAATAGGAAGAGATTTTTGGAGCAAAGCTACGAACCTGTCCAACACCGTTTAATACTGTGCGTTGAAATTCTTTTCTATTCGTGAATGGGTTTTTATCTTTACTCTTCTTCTTAGCCCATTCAACTAAACGGGGGCGTGTAATAGCAAGTAAATCTATTTCGGGATCTAGTATATAAAGCACGCCTACAAATACTGAGACTGCACGACCTAAAAATGCAAATTCAGCAGGCATTTGAACAGGTTGAGTTCGAACGATGACTTGCAGATCTTGTAGAAGATTCTCTACAACCATACTATTCATATCATATAAATCATTTGACTCGTACGCTTTAACAACTTTCTCGATTGCGTCAGCCAATACTTTACGATCCGCATTTGGCAGTAAAAAGTTCATAGTTTCGAGTCCGTCGATGACCCGATCGTATTGTTTCAAAATTATACCTTCTGTAACAATAAACATTGCGTCCGCATCTTCTTTTGTAATATGTACTACCATACCAAAATCGATCAATACGAGCGTACCGTCTGGCCGTATAAGAATATTGCCGCCATGAGGATCCGCGTGGAACTGACCCCCTTCAAGAACTTGTTCTAAAAATAAACGAAAGAGTCGGGTAGATAAATCTTTGCGATCAATATGATGTTGTTCGAGAAATGCCAGATCGGTTATTTTAGAACCTTCAATCCATTCCATTACAAGCACTTTGCGAGTCGTATATTCATCATAGTAGACGGGAAATTTTACCCCTGTCATATTAGGAAAGCGTTCAGCAAAACCTCGTCCGTTTCTCATTTCTTCCAAAAAGTTTAATTCCGCTCCGATTACATCTGTCATTTCTCTATACAGTACATTTAAATCAATCTGTTTGCTTAATGAAGACCATTTTTTCGCGAGCCAAATGACAATTCGTACTGCTTTAAAATCTGCACGCAAAATTCGTTCAATGTTGGGACGCTGAATTTTTATAGCGACTTCTGCTCCATTATGTAATACTGCTTTGTATACTTCGCCGATAGATGCAGATGCGACAGGCTTCGACGTAATATCCCTAAGATACTCGCTATGCGGTTTTCCCCATTCATCATCTAGTAATTGTAATGCCATTTCAGAAGGAACTGGTGTTACTTGATCAGTCAGACCTTCTAATTCTTCAATGAATGATGCGGGCATGATATCTGCACGTGTAGAGAGGAATTGCCCTAGTTTGACGAGTAATCCACCTAATTCAAGAGCCGTCTTTTTATAGACTTTTGCTTGATTCGTAACTAGTGTATTCCATTTTTCGGTGACAGTCGGTGTGAAATTACCTCGGTGACGTTTCTGGAATAATAGGACTTGAATAAAAAAAGTGACCGCCATCCAGACAATGCGTATAATACGATAACTAGCAGAACGCTTCATAGGTAGCACTTCTTTCTGCAAAAAGATATTTACTTTTTAATGGGTTTCATCTCTTTCAGGCCAATTCTCATAGCGGCTACAGCACACGTAACATTCAATATGATTGCGATCGCTAAAAATAACCATTTCAATTTTTCGGGTAAATCGAGAAAAACCGCTGAAAATAAAAATGCGAAGCCGATTACAAGCATGGACAAATAGATAGCCAATTTCTTAGACAAAAGTAGTCCACCTTTCCTAAATACTACCCTCATTGTATCATGAAAAAACAGGTAATTAAAAATGTGAGTTTTTATTTCATGAATACGGGGAATAATAAAGTTACATAATCAGACAGGAGTGTGGAAAATGACAAAGAGTTATGCAGATACACCCAAAGATGATCACGATAAGAGTTCAGCAAAATTAGCTAACGATGCAGCAAAAAAAGCAGAAGAACAAGTAGAAGAAATAAAGAAGGAAGCAAGGGAGCAAGTTAAAAAAGAAAATAAGGAATGACAAAAAGCGATTATTTCCTCGGAAATAATCGCTTTTTCATCCAGTTAATTTATTTCAGCAAATAATGTAATATACGATCTTTATCATCAAAAAACTGCTTCATAATTTGGTAATGGCTAGTTTCTTCTAGCGTCGTTTCTTGCACACCTTCATCTGTGAATTCGATAATTTTTGCACCAGGATAAGATAGTAGAAGTGGGGAGTGTGTTGCAATTATGAACTGTGAGCCTTCACCTACCAAATCGTGAATCCTGCTCAACATGGACAGTTGACGCATTGGTGATAAAGCTGCTTCCGGTTCATCTAGTAAGTAAATGCCATTCCCTCTAAAGCGATGAATGAAAGTAGCCCAAAATGATTCGCCATGGGACTGTTCATGTAGTGAAGTGCCCCCGTAGCCATCAATAATCCTAGGACTAGGACTTGGTGCACTATCTAACTCTTCAATTGTAGTCGCTAAATTGTAGAAAGTTTCAGCACGCAGAAAGAATCCATCAGTTGGTCTGATGACGCCTTTGATGAGTGTAATATATTCATCCAATTTGGAGTGGGAATCATAAGTGGAAAAGTTGAAGTTAAGTGAACCACCTTCCGCATTAAAACCAAAGGCAACTGCAATAGCCTCAAGTAACGTAGACTTTCCCATACCATTCTCTCCGACAAAAAATGTCACGTTCGGATGAAAGTCTAGCTCGGTTAGCGTGTTGATACTAGGCAAATGAAATGGATAGTCTTCAAATGATGGAACTCGATCACGCTTCAAACGTATTCCACGAATGAATGGGTCTGTATACATATGATCCCCCTTTTCTCTATTTCATTTTAAAAAGTAGTAACGTAAAGTAATCAATCCAATAGGTCGGGTTCTTCACTCACAATTTTTTCCCATAGTGGTTGGAAGTTTTCCCAACCATCAATATCTCTACCAACTTGTTTTGCAGTGCTTGCTGCATGCTCAGGAGGAATCGGACTTACTACACCGGCAGCTTCTGCGAGTAATTGAACCTGGCATGAACGTTCCAATGTAATAAACCAAAATGCAGCAGCATCAACAGTTTGTCCAACCGTTAACGGACCGTGATTCTTCAGAAACATCGCTTTATTATCCGCTAATGCATTTGCAACTTTTACCCCCCCATCATCCTCATACACGACACCAGAAAACTCATTCAATACAGAGTGATCATTGTAAAACGCGCAAGCATCTTGTGTTAATGGATCGATCAATCTACCAGTTGATGCCCATGTCTTTCCGTATACAGGATGCAAGTGAACTGAAGCAGTGACGTCCGGTCTTGCTTCGTGAATAGCAGAGTGGATCACGAGGGCAGATTTATGAAGAGAATATTTACCCTTTACTACTTCTCCGTCAGGATTTACCATCACAAGATCGGATGCTTTGATCTTGCCAAACGGTATGCCATAGGGATTAACCCACATATGATCTTTGAACTCTGGATCACGATACGTCGCGTGACCTGCTACACCTTCAGTAAAACCGAAACGATCAAACAGACGGAATGCCCCTGCTAATCTTTGTTTATTATATTGACGTTCTTCTTCAAGAGTCGAAAATGTTGGATATTGTAAATAATCTGTTATATTCTCTCCCCTTACACGTTCTTCAGTAATATTCATTAAATAAACCTCCAAATTTTTTTAATAAAAAAATACGCTCTCTAACAACAATAACGTGCCCTTACAAAAATATCAAATGCAGTATATAGTGAAATTTCAAGCAACTTTACAGCGAATATGACCAGTAATTGATAAACTACATGGTAGACAATGAGATATGAAAGGGGAATAGAAAATGAATCTAGATAAAAAGATCGTATTCTTTGATTTAGATGGAACATTAATGAATCATGATAAAACAATTTTGGAATCGACGAAACAATCTCTTACGGCATTACGGGAGAAGGGCATATACACTGTTATTTGTACGGGCAGAGCTCCACTTATGTTCAACTGGTTGCTAGAAGAATTATCGTTTGATTCCTATGTTTCCATGAATGGACAGCATGTAGTATTGGATGGAGAAGTAATTTACTCGAATCCTATGAAGCCAGAAGTTATACGACAACTTACCGAGTTTGCGCATAAACAAGGACATGGATTGACATACTCCACGTTTGAGTCGTTCGTAACGAACGTTGAAGAACACCCACTTGTTCAGGAGGGAACCGCACGTTTAAAAATACCGTATCCTCCTGTAGATCCTAATGTATATTCTCACTCTGTCGTGAATCAAGTGCAAATTTACTCTACTCCTAAGGAAACCAAAAAGTACATGGAGTTATTCAAGGATTATACCTTTATAAGATGGGATGAAAACTCGGTAGATATGTTGCCTGAAGGGGCTTCTAAGGCAATTGGTATTCAAAAAATGCTTGAACAAATGAATATTCCTATTGAAAACAGCTATGCATTTGGGGATGGTGCGAATGACATGCAAATGATCAAGATGGTAGGTATCGGGGTAGCAATGGAGAATGCTATACCCGAATTAAAAGAAGTAGCAGATCTCGTCACTGCATCTTGTTCAGAAGATGGTATTATGAAAGGCTTGATCAGTTTAGGGTTGTTAGAAGAAAAAGATATTCCATTACTGCATGACAGTATGAAACAGTAATACAAAAGATATAATTAAAATTTCAATCTTGACAGTTGTGTGAACGAAGAGTATCGTTAGATGATATACAAAAAAACAATTATTCAATTTTTCAAATTACTCAAGGAGTGATTTGTTTCACATCTTGGAGGAGGCCATATTTACAATGAAACTAGAAAAGCAGTGTCGAGAATCAAGGGTCGTACGAACGAGCAGAGTATTCCCAAATGATGTCAACAACCATAACACATTGTTTGGCGGACGTTTAATGAGCGATATCGATCAAATTGCATCGATTTCAGCAGCTCGACACAGCAGAGCAGATTGTGTTACGGCATCTATGGATTCCGTAGACTTTCTGTATCCAATCCGTCCTTCCGATTCAGTCTGCTTTGAGTCATACGTGACTTGGACTGGAAAATCTTCTATGGAGATTTTCGTAAAAGTTATTGCGGAGGATTTGGCGACTGGTAATTGTAAAATTGCAGCCACCTCATTGTTAACATTTGTTGCATTGGACGAAAATAAAAAGCCACTAACTGTTCCACGTGTCATTCCTGAAACAGAAGAGGAAATATATTTACATGAAACTGCACCGCAACGCGCAGAAATTCGCTTAATGCGTAAACAGCAAAGTAAAGACTTGGCCTCAGTATTAACGAATAATTATCCATGGCATGATCCAGTACAAGTGAACGCATAAAAATTCTTAGTTAACTTAGTTTGACTGAGAATTTTTATAAGTATGTATAATATGTAACATTGTGCTCCATACTACTTATAGATAGGACGTTCTCTAATCAATTTCTTGGAGGATACCTATCTTTTTATTGTTTAAAAATATATTTAATAATATAAAACGTCTGGACGTATAAAAAAACAGTTAATTAAAGCTATAATGAGAAGTATCATAGAAAAATAAGGAGATGGATTCATTTATGGTTAAAACGATAACTGCTGAGCAATTATATAGGAAGATAAAAGGTGAGGAAGCACTTATCCTAGTAGACGTACGTGCTGAGGATAAATATAATCATTTTCATATCAAAGCTACGAATGTGGAAGATATCAACGTACCGAAAACGGAGATCTTCTCGTTAGAAGATAAAGTAGAGAAAGTGATTCCACGGTTGCCGAAAAACAGTGAAATCATTATTACTTGTACGACAGGAAATTCCGCGACCACATGTGCAAACATCCTTTCTAGTAGGGATTACGATGTTACTGTATTGGAAGGTGGGATTACTGCGTGGAAAGAATATGTTAGTAATAAGTCACTAGAATGAATACAAGTTGGCAGGGTAGCAATATAACACATGTTTTGTTTCTTTATGTACGTATTATTTATGAGAGAAAATGTAAAAAAATCATCATATAGAAAAAGAGATATCCGTTGGAGTGCCATGCACAAAACCTTCGTAGATATCTCTTTTTATTTTTATTATTTTACTTGCTCTTTCGTCTCAACTTTTTGTACTTCTATTTTCTTAGGTTCATCGTCGTCATCCATAATGTCTTTTGCTGATTTTTTGAATTCAGACAATGTTTTACCAACTGCTGAACCAATTTCGGGTAATTTACGGGGGCCAAACAAAATTAATATAATCACTAAAATAATAATTAAGCCAGGCACTCCGATTGCGGCTAAGTTCATAGCGATTCCTCCTCTCATTGCTGAAAAAGATATAGTTCTCTATACATCATAACCTATTTTGATCTCATAAAACACTATTTGAAAATTTAAATGAGTAAGAGTATTTCCTTATTTTCGTGATTAAGTTTCCAATGATTGGACAAACTAACAGGTAACTTGTTGGATGAGAAAGAAGTGATAATTTTGGATGAAACAACCTGTCATATAGAACAGCCTGAATACTTTACACGTTTAGCTAAACGACTGGAACCGACTGCGGATTTAGTGAAAAAGACTTTGAAAAGTAAAGATCGAGTCGTGCACTTACTGTATTTGAAAAGTGTAGTGGATATGATGCAACTACAAACAATCGTGGTGAAACCTTTCTATGAGATGTCACCAGAACAGAATTTTGCAGAGTATATTCATTCATTACCTTATGAAACCAAGATGCCAACTGGGGACGAAGAGGTTCTTATAGAAATAACGAAAGGCAATGTATTTGTCATGATCGACAAGCAAATAACGTTGCTGGAGTTGAAAGTGGTAGCAGCCAATGCGGTGCAAGACGCCATTATGGAACCTACAATTCACGGTCCTCAACTCGGACTCAGCGAGAGTATTGAAACGAATATTAATCTAATGCGGCAACGTTATCACAAACCTTCCTTGATTGTTGAACCTCTTCAATTGGAAGATGCTTCAAATCGTGATATTGCATTAATTTACGATGGAGAAAAAGTAAATCCTCAGCTATTGAAGAAAATAAAAACGCGTATTCTCACTTTAGATGTGGAGCTGGTTCAGGCAAGCGGAGACTTACAGTATTACTTGAACAATAAAAAATACAGCCTGTTTCCAACAAGTCTTTTGACTGAGCGTCCCGATCGAATTCTTCATAATATGGCGAGTGGGAAAGTCATTATCTTAGTAGATGGAAGCCCACACGCAATTATTGCCCCTACAACGTTCTTTGATTTTATGATTTCAATGGAAGACCTGTATTATTCCTTTTGGGTAGTATCGCTTATACGATTTCTACGATATGCCGGGCTGTTTACATGTATTATGTTGCCGGCTATATATGTTGGAGTCACTTCGTATACACCAGAAGTCCTCAGATCTGAGCTTGCGCTAACAGTGGCAGCAAGCAGGATTGGTGTTCCGTATCCCTCATTTATTGAAGTCTTTTTTATGTTAATATTTATCGAACTACTGACAGAAGCTAGTATGCGTTTGCCGAATAGTATTAGCGCTACGGCTACAACAGTTGGAGGACTGATACTTGGAACCGCGGCAGTAGAAGCAGCATTGACTTCGAACATTATGGTCATCGTCGTCTCACTTGTAGCGATTTCCACATTTGTTATCCCAATCAGTGAAATGAATTATGCTGTCCGGGTTTGCCGTTTTTTTCTATTGGTATATACGACGTTGTTTGGTATTGCAGGGATGATGCTTGGAATACTTGGGTTATTGTTATACCTGGTGAACAAAGACAGTTTCGGTGAGCCGTATTTACGAATGTTTTGGAAAAATAGACAAGAAGAATTAAAGGCGGATGATTCATGAGCCGAATTGTCTATCTTTTACTCATATCAAACATGATCGCAAATCTTATTGCCTCTAGTCCGAGAATTTTATTCGCTAAAAGTGAACATGGGGCAATTGTCACGATGATCATCGCGCTGTTTTTTGGAGTATTTATGAACTGGGCATTGATCACTTCTTTTAAAGCGTTTCCAGGGAAAAGTTTACCGCAAATTTTAACGTTATATCTATCGAAATGGATTGCTATTCCTGCGTTATTTATCTTTGGAGTCATTTGGTATGTTTCAGGTCTTCAGACACTGATTACCTATATAGATATTCTTTTACGATTTATAACACCCGAGATGTCTATTTATTTAGTAATTGCGATGTTCATTCCAGTGGTTACATTTGGAATAATCATGCAGAGTCGAAATATATTATTTACAATTGAATTGGTGTTTATTTTAGCGCTTCCTGTTGCTGCATATTACGTAATAAAACTTTACTTTACTGAACAAGTTAGCTGGGATCAAGTGGCAATTGCGATGACATTTATTGATAACCCACCAGACTATACAGTATTCTCTGCGACGACCTATTTATTTGTAGGAGCTTTTGATATCATCATTTTCAATTCGCTACTGAAGAAAAAAATGACTTTCGGTATTAAACAAGCACTAATTGTGTTCAGTCTAGGAGTTTTTATGATTTTCACGACCTATTTTATACCGATTGGTGTATTGGGATTTGATCAAGTGGAAAATATTCTATACCCATGGATTCTGACCAGTGATTCTATTCGAATGAAGTTCGGAGTAATTGAGCGAGTGATATTTATCTTTTTGTTACTTTTCTTAGCTATTGCTTTCTTAAATATTACAATTCATTGGCATGTTGCTTGTAAATTATTTCAAAGTGTCTTTGATATAGAAAAAATGAAAATAAAGTCGCGTGAAAAAATTAGTTTTATGATAGTGATCGTGATATTTTGGTTAATTGCGATCTATACCACATTAAAAGTGACTGAGTATGATCTGTTTCTTTATAGTAAGTATTTCTTTAATTCGATTCCCATTGTATTCATTGGCCTGATGATTATTATGCTTGTAGTGAATAGGAGGGTGAAGTCTTGAAATTCCTCTCAGTGAGTAAATGGCTTATGGCGTTTTTATGTATGAGTGGCGTGTTGTTGCAATCTGGATGTGCTTTCAAAGACATTGATAAACGACTATTTGTGTCTTCGATTGGGATTGATCCTGCTGAACATATCGAGAATGGATACAAAGTAACAATGAAAGTCGCTTTGCCATTTGGTGCTATTAAGGATTCCGCCAAGCCGAGCTTTGCGTATCTTTCTCGTGAGGGACATTCGATAGGTGAAGCGATTCGCATGCTGGAAACGCATGTAGATAAAATATTGGAACTGGGGCATATGAAAACAATTATCGTTCATGAAAAACTTGTTAGGGATGATATGCAATCATTCATGGATTATTTTATTCGTCGCGGTGATATTCAATTAATCGCATATGTTGCAGGGGCTAGACCTTCTGCAGAATCTATTTTAAAAGTAGAACCTAATACTGAAGCGCCAGCATCAGTTGCTTTAATCAACTTCTTTGGTGGAACAGCGAATGATAGCCCATACGTCGTGACGACTTATTTGTTTCAATTGCGCAGAGATATACTCTCGGAAGGTATTGATCCTGTTTTACCACTAATTGAAACAAATGAAAAAGGCGATGAATTAATAGTGAACAATTCCATTGTAGTTGATACAAGGGAAGAACCGATTGTGCTATCTACTATTCACACGAAATACTATAACTCATTATTGAAAGGTTCAAATGGATTCACCTATCTGATCAGAGATGGAGGCCTTGAGTTATTGTTGAACATTAATCAAAGTAAAATGAAATATAAATTCGTACCTAGTAAAGGAAGTGTAGTGCCAAGTGCAATAGATATGCACATTGTGATGAAAGGAACGATAGGTGAAGCCAATAAAGATTTATCTGTAGCTAAATTGGATGAGTATAATCGATTGGCCTCAAAAGATGTGAAACAAAAAGTTCTACAATTTCTAACTAAAATGCAAGAGGAAAGTTTAGATCCTTTTGGTTTTGGCTTACGCTACCGAGCTACACGTTTGCATACAGAAGAGATATTTACTACGTGGCAACAGGCATATCCTAATATAGAATTCAAAGTGACTGTGGACGTCAAATTACAAGGGACAGGAACGATAGAATAATTAGTTCAAAAACGTCATCCATCAAAGTATAGGATGATGTTTTTTATTACTTTTTGTGACGACTTTTTACTATCTATGATTACGTCGCTCTTTATTTTCTAAGTTAGCTGGTTGCTGGCGTTTATGATCGAAGGTTACTCCTCACCGAACACCATACTATCCAGCCTTTGTAGTCGTTCAAGCTGAACAGGTCGTCCTTGGTGTTTTCTTTCGGTCTTTCGTTTCTTTATGGGAATATACGTTCTTCCTGATTTCTAAATGAATGTATTTTACTTAGTTAAACTGAGTGCAACTAAAGAATCTATTCACAATAAGAAAAAACTTCGCCAAGCGTATATCGCTGGCGAAGTTATGTGGTGATTAGTGCAAATGAAGTGGTGGAGGGATGATCCAACCTTTGGACTTATTCAAGCCCAGCAACTTGGCACCAAATGCGACTTTCTCCATATGACATTTAGCAAATAGTGTCGCAACATCTTCACGTAAACATTGACCCATCGCCATACTACATGAAACTAGTCCTTGGCCGACGTTGATGGACATAGCACCACTGATTTCGGGATCCATAAATCGTGCGCCAGCAGGAATATCCTCTGGGTTAGCTTTTGGTCTTTCTGGAAGGGCAGGAGGTGGAGTGATACCATTAGCTTTTAATATTTTACCGAAATCTTTATTCTCAGCTTTCATTGTTTTTATTGCTTCTTCTAGTAGCCGAATTAGGTCTTCATCTCCTGCATGATTAACAAATGCTTCATAACCACTGATTAGACCGTTATTCGCACCCATAAACGCCCATATAGCAGTGATTTCCCCGTAATGCATAGGCTGATCTTTTGGATTACCATCTAAAATACCCACAAAAACACTCTCCTCATCATTATTTTCAATTCAAGAGTAGTCTTTGCAGATATCGCTTATTTATACTTATTTTTTATAAGTCGTAACAAATGAAGGTCCTGAGAAGATATTAGGACGTTGATCGACACCATCTTCTGTACCGCGTTTCGCATGCGCTTTTCCGTAAGCTTGCGATTCTTGCCAATTTTTAAAGGATTGTTCGTCTTCCCACATAGTCAAAATCACGTAGGTGCCAGAGTGTACTGGTCGCAATACACGGATCGCTACGAATCCCGGCTCCGCCTCTATTAAACGTGCGCGGTTATTAAAGCGCTGTTCAAAAATCTCTCTACCTTCTTCAGTTACAGGAATATTGTTTAATACAGCGAAACGCCCAGATGGTAAATCTCCGCTTTGATCCAACACATCGTATTCGACGGCATGGTCAAGAGTGGTCGTTTCCGCTTCTTGCAGTACAAGCACTTCTTCATCATTATTCATTAATGACGCACGCGCTTCTTCTGGTAAGTTACCTGCTTCTTCTAGTGGACCTGTCCATTTAAATAGTTTCAATTCAAACACCTCATCTTTTTCTATTTTGTTAATTACTATGTATTATAGCTGAAAAATGAAAATGCTTTCAATGAATAAGGAAACAGTGAAGTGGGTTTGAGATTAAAATAAAAGGGGAGAATAAGAAACAAAATACTTTTGGAGGCGATTTAATGAACCAAAAATATGCGGATGTATTGGCTATATTAGAGGATTGTGTAAAGACGTGTAATCATTGTTTTGACGCTTGTCTAAAAGAAGAAGACGTTCGTATGATGGTTGACTGTATTCGACTTGATCGAGAGTGTGCAGATATTTGTTCATATGCAATCCAGGCAATTACCCGACAGAGTCCGTTTACAGATAAAATCTTGCAGCTATGTGCGGAAGTATGTGTTCAGTGTGCAGAGGAATGTGGTAAACACGATCATGATCATTGCAAGCAGTGTGCTGAAGCATGCCGCAATTGTGCGGAAGCTTGCCGCAGTATAACTTAATTCCTTATATAAAGATAAAACACCTTCCATTTTTAAGAAGGTGTTTTTCTCTGTTTATGTAAGCCGTGTTTGCCGTACTTAGTCATAGAAAGTTTTAAACCACCACTCCTCAAAGTGGGTGTTTGCGGAAAACGTTCCTGTATGTCTGGATTGCTAAAAAGGAATCCAGCATGCCATTTCCGTTTCGTAATAAACTCCCTTTTACAGCTTAAAGGTTAAAACTTAATGTCATACGAACAATACAGCTTGTAGATTTATCTTACACCCGGAATAGCGTAAATGCAATGGAAAGTTCTTCTGTTTTTTGAAACTAAAACGTATGATATAACGTATAGAAATGAAAAGACAAGGAGTGATCATGTATGGAACAGCATGAAAACAACTCGGAAAAGCAACAGTTGGTTACAAGACAGACAGAGGAAATCAGTACGTTGAATCAAGAAGTAGGTAAACTTCGTAAAGAGGTAAAACAGCTTCGTGAGGATATTGAGCTCATTGATATATTTCAAAAGAAACCTATCATTTCATCTGCAGTAATCGGGCAAGTCGGCAGTATAATTATCGCCATACTAGTTATCATAGGGATATTCTTTTAGATGGAAGACACTGCAATGCAATTATAAATTGGCGGCACTAAAGTTCTTGCTAGTTGTGTTGAAAAAGGGTTTTAGCGCGACATATAGTGCGCCTTAAAAGTGGTAACACTTGCTATTAAGGTCACGTATTATCATACGCAATAAGCGTGGGCAATCGGGAGACCGTGATCAAAGAATGAGCATTTTTGATTAAAAGTGTCATAGAAATGCTCATTCAGATTAATAGGATAGAAAATCAGATTTTCATTATGCATGGTCAGGAGGAGAAAAAACTAAGTCCTTCAGAACTGAAACGCTTAATTTATTTATGGATGTAGAAGCGATTTACTCAGATTAAAGAAGCAGAACGCACTCTCGTGACTTCAGTCGTAAGAAGTTCACTGCTCTAGTTCTACCTTCTTCGCTTGTAAATACCTTTTACTTTTCCTCTATTATACGCATGGTAATGTCAATTAACTCATTATGTTCAGTAAATCGTTCACTGAGCATATCTGTAAGTATATGTTTTAAAAAGTATTCTACACAGTTCATGTCTTGGAACATCAGTATTGTCCTTAATGCTTCCTCGTAGATTTCTATAAACAATGGCTCCGGATTATCCTTTTGGATCTCACCAAATGATTCGTACAGCAAATCAATTTTATCAGCAACGGATAATATGCGCCCCTCCAATGATTCATCCTTACCTTCTTTCAATCGTTCCAAATAGATAGCTTGAAACTCAGTAGGGAATTCTTTTTCTATAAACTTTCTGGTCATTTCCTCTTCCACTTCACCGAATAGCTTCTTCAATTCTTTCGAAGCGTATTTTACAGGTGTCTTAATATCCCCTGTGAATAGTTCTGCATAATCATGATTTAATGCTTTTTCATATAGGCTTTTCCAATCCACATTCTGTCCAGATTCCTCTTCGACAGTCCCAAGAAACTGGGCAATTTTTGTCACTTTAAATGAATGACTAGCGACGGAATGCTCCTGAAATTTGAACTTTCCAGGACAACGAATAATTTGTTCTAAATCAGATAGGCTTTTAAAGTATTGGTGTACCCCCAACAATATTCATCCCCTTTGTTTAGTATTTACAGTTTTAAAACCTGTTCATTCGTTTTTAAGAAGTCATCCCTACATACAGCTTTGTACTATATACGTGCCCTCATGTAGACATAATTATACGAGTAGGGGAGGACTCTACTAAGCAAAAAAGATATTCAATAACTATTACTATAATAACTCACTTGGTGGCTGAAGGGGAACTAGATTTCGAGTGATAATGTTTAGCCTCTTTATAATGTGGAAAAGTATGTACAGAACATCATATAAGGAGTGGTAAGCATTATGGCTAAAATTGCAACAGTACTTGGAGATATGTTTGAGGACTCGGAATACATGAAACCGGCTACTGCTTATAAAGAAGCTGGACATGAAGTAGAAGTGATCGGTGCGGAAGCAGGAACAGACGTAACGGGTATGAAAGAAAATACAAAAGTGAAAATTGATAAAGCAATTGCTGATGCTAAATCGTCAGATTACGACGCATTGTTTATTCCGGGCGGATTCTCACCGGATATTTTACGTGCTGATGATCGTTTCGTAAAATTTGTTAAAGAATTTATGGATGCAAAAAAACCTGTTTTCGCAATTTGTCATGGGCCACAATTGCTCATTACAGCAAAAGCGCTTGAAGGGCGCGATGCAACAGGATACACATCCATTCGTGTAGATATGGAATATGCGGGTGCAAAATACGCTGACAAAGAAGTCGTAGTCTGTCAGAACCAACTCGTAACAAGCCGTACACCTGATGATATTCCAGCATTTAATCGCGAATCACTAAAACTGCTAGAAAAATAAAAAATATTCTGATCGTCAAGGTGTAAAAGCCTTGACGTTTTTTTTGTGACTTCAGCACATTATACCATCGCTTACAACATACGATAACAGTACTTATTAACATTCGTTGAAAAAGATTCTCAATTGCACTTGAAAAACGTTCTCAATGAGAGTATGCTAAAAGCAACGAATAAAGCGCGGAGACGATCGCGTCTTACAAATGAAAGGTCGGGATCTAACATGTATAAGATTGTTGCGTTGGCGGTATTAGCGGGGATTGTATTAGGTGCAGCAGCTGGATTTTCCTTTGGAAGTAAAGAGCTGGTAGGTATGTTCGCCGGAATGGCCGCGCTCACGTTTATTGCGGCACCGGCAGCGGTCGTCTATGCAAGTGAAAAGAAAAAATGGCATCAAGCTCACTAATACAAAAAAGCATCCAAATTATTGGATGCTTTTTGTATGGATGTAATCGGCTATTTCCAAGTGCTTTATCATGAAATTCTACATCTTAATATGCAGACCATCCGTTGTCAGCTTCCATAATGATACCGTTAACATAGGAAGATTCGTCTGATGCAAGGAATAGCGCAATGTTTGCAATCTCTTCTTTTGTTCCGGGGCGGCTCATCATGTTTACGCCCCTTAGCGCTTGCTTCATTCCGAACTCATCCGGTTGTGACAAGCTGTTTGTAATATTAGTTGGTATGTGTGCTGGGGCAATCGCGTTACAACGGATATTTAATGGACCGTATTGAGAAGCAACGTTTTTCGTCATCCCTGCCACTGCGTGTTTTGATGCCGTATAAGCAAAGCCACCTCGACCACCTGTCACCGCTGAGATAGAAGCCATGTTGACGATAACACCTGCTTTTTTCTCTTCAAAGATAGACAATGCTTTACGGGTTGCGCGCATCACACCTGTTGTGTTGATTGCCAATACTCTTTCCCATACTTCATCCGTTACTGTAGCTGCAGAATACATATTGTCCATAATACCGGCATTATTCACTAGAATATCAAGTGTACCGAATTGCTCAGCTGCTGTATCTATCATTTTTTGTACGTCTTCTTCAACTGTTACATTGGTTTTGACTGCTAATGCTTCACCACCAGCACTTTTAATCGTCTGGACAGTTTCTTCTGCACCTTCAATATTCATATCTGCAATAATAAGCTTTGCACCTTCACGGGCATACAATTCAGCAATTTCCCGTCCAATCCCAGATCCTGCGCCAGTTATTACTGCTACTTTATTTTCCAAACGTTTCAAACTTATCGCCTCCAATTATATTAGTACGATTTGATTATATTATATACTTTCATGCCAAATTATTGAAAAAGTAGTTTCTGTACTTTGGCTGCAAAAAAACAACCCGTACTATCATAGTTAAAATGATTGTTCGAGTTGCACGGGTTACTATTATTGAACTTTTACGCCTTCTACTACTTCTTTTGCAGCATAAAGGGCTTGTTTTACATCAGCAATCAAATCTTCTACATCTTCTACGCCCACCGAGAAACGGAGCAAACGGTCGTCTACTCCACGGCGATTACGTTCTTCTAATGGAATATCCATATGCGTCTGTGTAGTCGGATACGTGATGAAGCTTTCGACACCACCTAAACTTTCCGCGAATGAAATTAAGTTCATATTTTCAAGGAATGGCCCCACCCACTCACTATTCTGTACTCGGAATGACAACATACCACCGATTCCAGCATAAAGCACGTCAACAATGAGAGGTTCTTGTTCTAAATAAGATACCATCTCTTTGGCATTTGCATCATGCTGTTTCATGCGTAAATGCAAAGTCTTTAGACCGCGTACTACAAGCCATGAATCAAGAGGGGACAATGTAGCTCCAATCGCATTATGGTTAGTAAATAGACGTTCGCATAAATCCTTACCTTTTGCAACGACTAGACCTGCAAGTACATCATTATGTCCACCTATATATTTCGTCGCGCTATGAATGACGATATCTGCACCTTCTTCAATTGGTCGCTGGAAATAGGGTGTTAAAAACGTATTGTCGACAATGAGTAATAAACCATGCTTTTTCGCCAATTCTGCATACGTACCAATAGCGATGTTTTGCATTAATGGATTTGTAGGCGTTTCCAAGAAAATCGCTTTTGTACGATCAGTAATCGCTTGCTCGACTTCCAAAACATCATCGAACGATAGGTAACGCGTTTTAATATTGTACGTCTCTTCATACTGGTTAAATAGACGATAGGTGCCGCCATATAGATCTTCAGGCGCCAATAGTTCCGAACCTGTTTTAAATAAAGATAAAATGAGTTGAATAGCTGCCATTCCAGAACTGCAGGCAAATCCTTGATCGCCTGATTCCAAGTTTGCGATTCCATCTTCTAGGACAGAACGCGTAGGATTTTTTGTTCGTGTGTAATCGTATCCCGTGGATTTACCTAGACCTTCATGGTGGTAGGCTGTAGACAAGTAAATCGGCGTATTGACTGCTCCGGTTTTTACATCACTGTGGTTTCCAAGTTGTACTAATCTAGTTTCTAATCCGTTGTTTGTCATGAATATCCATCCCCCCAACAAAATAAAAAAGAACCTCTTCTTTTCGAATAGGCCCTCGAACATACAAGTGTATACAGTATTCTCATCTTCAAGGTGGTATCACCCTTGGAATTAGCACCGTGCCTGGGGCTGGTTGCTGAGACATCGCTGGGCCTATCCCTCCGTCTCTCTCGATGAGAATATTCATAATATAGGCAAAACTGTTGACGGATTTATTCTATCATGCAGATATACTAGATGCAAGTTTCCTTTTACCGTCAGTTGATGATTATTTGTTTCAGTAAAAGATTTGCTATACTATAAATAATATTCATGACGGGAAGGAGATTTTCATTTTGGCTTGGGGTTATGTCGCGCTAGCGGCTGTTATAGAAATCTTCTGGGTAGTCGGTCTCCGTTACTCTGAAACTGTAATTCAATGGACCGGTACTGTTGTGGCAATTGTATTCAGTTTTTATTTCATTATTAAAGCATGTGAAAAATTACCTTCAGGCACAGTATACGCAGTTTTTACCGGATCAGGTGCCGCTGCAATCCTTTTGGTGGATATCTTCGTCTTTCAAGCAGGCTTCACATGGGTTACGCTGACCTTCATCGGATTAATCGTCATCGGGGTAGTCGGTATCAAACTGACAACAGATGAAAAAGCAGATACAGAAGGAGGTGGCTGACAATGGCTTGGATGTACTTAGCTTTAGCCAGTCTCGGTGAAATTTTTGGTGTAGTGAGTATTAATTATTATTTACAGAAGCGTTCAATTAAAAGGTTATTACTTATTGTGGGGATATTTGGTTTTGGTTTTGTTTTCCTGTCTCTTGCTATGCGCGAGATTCAGATGAGTACAGCCTATGCGGTATGGACAGGACTAGGTGCAGCGGGAGCCGTATTGATGGGGATTTTGCTATTCAAAGAATCCGCTAGCATCAAACGTCTCTTCTTTTTATCGCTCATTATTCTAGGTGCTGTTGGCTTGAAAATATTCGGTTAAAGGGGAGTGGACACACTGGTTTATTGGACGCGATTTGATTTCGGCGGATGGTCTGTGACATTAGCTTCTACAGAAAAAGGACTTTGCTACATGGGACTAGCTGAAGATAGTTTGGAGCATATGAAGGATTGGTTAAAGCGATTTGGTATTGAAGGTTTACAGGAAGATGAAAGAAAACTTGAAGTCTATAAAAGTCAGATCAAAGAGTATTTATCAGGAAGAGCTTATGATTTTCCAATGTTGTCCCTTGATTTAAAGGGAACACCGTTTCAATTGCAAGTGTGGGAAGCGCTACAACGAATACCGTATGGGGAAATTACAACTTATTCAGAGATTGCGGAACAGATGGGGAAGGTATCTTCTGTTCGTGCAGTAGCATCCGCAATAGGCAAGAATCCCGTATTGATCATAGTGCCTTGTCATCGTGTTATTGCAAAAAGTGGACGATTATCCGGCTATCGAGATGGTGAAGAGCATAAACGGAGCTTGCTACAACTGGAGAAATCCAGCCGGATAAGTGAGAGAAAGGAGTGAACGACATGAAATATAAGCAAATTAAACCGAAGAAAATATATGAAGAAGTAGCGGAAAGTTTATTTGGCTCCATTCAGTCTGGGGAGTTGAAACCAGGTGATAAATTGGATTCTGTGCAGCAACTGGCTGAAAATTTTACGGTCGGTAGGTCGACCATTCGGGAAGCTTTAACAACTTTACGTGCTAGAGGGCTTATCGAGATGAGACAGGGAGAAGGTACATATGTCAAGGAATTCTCATCCGTCGATATGATCTTCCCGTTACAGAGTGCCTTGCTTATGAATCAACAGGATATTCAACATTTATTAGCGGTGAGAAAAATAGTTGAGACTGGAGCTGCAGCGAATGCAGCAGAATCCCGTACAGCAGATGACATGAAAAAGATGGAAACGGCACTCGATGAAATGAAAAAGCATGCCGGAGATATTTTGCTAGGTGAAAAAGCGGATTTAGACTTCCATTTTGCAATCGCAGAAGCAACGAAAAATCCTTTATTGGTAAATTTGCTTAGTCAAGTTGCAGGGCTAATGAGCGAATCGATGAGAGAGACGCGTCGCATTTTCCTCTATACAGATACAGCGACAGTAGAACGCTTGCATGATGAACACGAAGCCATATTTTTGGCAATTAAATCACAGCAACCAGATCATGCAGCAAGTACTATGCAAGCTCATCTTCTGAATGTGGAATCTGTTTTAATCAACCATTGGCAGTCGGTAAAGGAATAAAAAAATCACTCATTATATGTTGAGTGATTTTTTTTATTGAAATAGATGAATGTTCTGTTAATGGGAAGATAAATGTAGTATGCTATGTAAAATGTTAGTCATCTGATGACCTGTCGACTATATAAAACATTATGGTGAAGGAGTGAAGTGAAATGAAAGTAAGCTTATTCATAACATGTCTTGTGGATATGTTTTATGCAGATGCCGGTAAAGACATGCTAGAAATATTGGAAAGGCAAGGCTGTGAATTATCATTTCCAAAAGGCCAAGTATGCTGCGGACAGCCTGCTTACAACAGCGGTTATGTAGAAAATTCAAAATCAGCAATGAAGAATATGATTAAGACTTTTGAAAATGCGGAGTATGTTGTCACTCCTTCAGGATCTTGTGCCACCATGTTTAAATTATATCCTAATGTATTCAAAGATGATCCCAAATGGTTAGCAAGAGCACAGGAGCTGGCGGATAAAACGTATGAATTCACACAGTTTCTCGTGAATGTATTGCAAGTGGAAAATGTAGGAGCAAAATTGGTAGGAAAAGCGACTTATCATCCGTCTTGCCATATGACGAGATTACTAGGCGCTAGTGAAGAACCGAGGAAGCTATTGAATCAAGTGGAAGGACTCGAAATGATCCCTTTACCGAATGCTCATAATTGCTGCGGATTTGGTGGAACATTCTCCGTTAAGATGGGGGATATCTCTGAACAGATGGTAGATGAAAAGGTTAATAGTGCCATAGTGACTGAAGCAGATTATTTAATTGGGGCGGACTGTGGTTGCTTGATGAATATTGGGGGGCGTGCAGAACGTATGGGCAAGAAGATCCGAGTTATGCACATTGCACAAGTATTGAATAGTCACGAATAAACCAAAAAAGTGGGGTGATAGCAATGGCAATGAAGTTCAGTAAGAAAAACTTTACAGATCGAACAAAGGATAATATTTCGGACGATTTCATGAGACAGGCAGTGGCGAGTGCACAAGAACGCTTGCACGGAAGAAGACTAGATGCTGCAGAAGAGTTAGGCAGTTGGGAAGAATGGCGTTCACATGGAGAAGAAATTCGTCAGCATGTACTTGAAAACTTGGACTATTATTTACATCAGCTAAGTGAAAATGTAGCAAAACGTGGCGGTCATGTATTTTTTGCAAAGACTGCTGAAGAAGCGAGTGATTATGTTCGGGAAGTCATCAAGAAAAAAGATGGCAAAAAAGTCGTCAAGTCAAAATCGATGGTAACAGAAGAGATCAATTTGAACAGTGTTTTGGAAGAAGCTGGATGTGAAGTCATAGAGACAGACTTAGGCGAGTATATACTTCAAGTAGATGATCATGAACCCCCCTCGCATATAATAGCGCCAGCTCTTCATAAAAACAGAGAACAAATCCGCGAAGTGTTTGCGGAAAAACTGGATTATCATAAGACATCTAAACCGGAAGAATTAGCTTTACATGCACGAGAAAAACTGCGTCAAGAATTTTTAGATGCAGATATCGGTATTACAGGATGCAACTTTGCGATAGCTGAAACAGGCTCGATTAGTCTGGTAACGAATGAAGGGAATGCACGACTAGTCACTGCATTGCCGAAAACCCAAATTACAGTGATGGGGATGGAGCGGGTAGTACCCTCTTTTGAAGAGTTCGAAGTACTAGTCAGTCTATTGACGCGAAGTGCCGTGGGGCAAAAACTTACCAGTTATGTAACTGCATTAACAGGTCCGCGCGAAGAAAGAGACGTAGATGGTCCTGAAGAATTCCATTTAGTCATCGTCGACAACGGGCGTTCTAAAATTTTAGGGACAGAATTCCAGTCTGTGTTGCAATGTATCCGATGTGCCGCGTGTGTCAACGTATGTCCTGTTTATCGTCATATCGGTGGACATTCTTACGGCTCAATTTATTCGGGACCAATTGGTGCTGTGCTATCGCCATTGCTTGGTGGGTACGACGATTTTAAAGAGCTTCCTTTTGCTTCCACACTTTGCGGAGCGTGTACGGATGCTTGTCCAGTGAAAATTCCTCTTCACGAACTACTTCATACACATCGACGCATCATTGTGGAAGAAGAAGGTCGATCCCCTATATCTGAAAAACTGGCAATGAAAGCATTCGGGATTGGTGCTTCTTCCAATCCGTTGTATTCTATGGGCTCAAAGGTAGCATCTACTGCGATGAAACCTTTGACAAAAAATGACCGGATATCAAAAGGTCCGGGTCCGCTGAAGGACTGGACAGATTTACGGGAGTTCCCGGCTGTCGGAAATACGCGTTTTCGTGACTGGTTCTATGATCAAAAAGGGGGGAAATAAGCATGACAGGATCTATTCAAAACCGTGATGCGTTTCTAGGTACGATTGCCACACAATTAGGTCGCGAACCAATGAAGAAAATAGAAAAGCCGATATGGAAACATCAGCCCCAGCGTGCAGTGTTAGCGGACGCTTCAATAGATGAATTACTCGGAGTATTACGTGTACAATGTGAGCAAATTCATACAGATATCGTCGAAACGACAAAAGAATCGTTACCCGTTGCGTTGGATGAGGTAGTAAAAGCTTACGGTGGTGGACCATTATCTCTATGGAGAGACGAACGTTTTGGAAAGTATGGATTATCGCACTTAGTAGAGACAAAGTGGCCCTCAGAACAGATTGAAGTCAATAGCTGGGATCCTTCACTCGGAGAGAAGAATATCGAATTGGCTGAACAAGCAAATATCGGCATCACATTCAGTGACATGACCCTCGCGGAATCCGGCACCGTTGTACTATTTAGTAGTGCAGAAAAGGGGCGTTCAGTCAGCTTGCTTCCAACGCATTATATTGCCTTAATCCCTAAAAGTACGCTAGTCCCAAGAATTACCCAGGCATCAGATATGATTCGTGAAAAACTAAACAATGGCGAGCAAGTCCCATCCTGCATTAACTTCATCACAGGTCCAAGCAACTCCGCGGACATTGAAATGAATCTCGTCGTCGGTGTACACGGTCCTATTAAAGCAACATATATTGTTATAGACGATTGCTGAAAAATGAAGTGACGACTTCCATCATTTAGAAAGTGGGAAGCTAAAACAGAAACCAATTTCACTAGAAATAATTACGTGGGACAGAGGGAAACTCCGAAATGAATCGGAGCTGACTTCTGTCTTTTCTATGCTAACTTAAAAAACTTACATTTCTGAAGTCAATTCAGCAGTTGATGATTACTTTGCTGAGAAATAGGGGAAATAGTGTATAATGACAATATTATTGCAGCGGAAGAAGGAGACGACTATGACTTCATCATACAAAGACGACAGTTTAGCGTTACATACAGACCTTTATCAAATCAATATGGCCGAATCGTATTGGGCGGACGGCATTCATGAACGGAAATCAGTATTTGAAGTGTATTTCAGAAAAATTCCATTCGGTAACGGTTATGCAATATTTGCAGGCCTTGAACATGTACTGAAGTATCTTGAAGAGTTTTCATTCACAGAAAGTGATTTGGCTTATTTAAGAGAAGAGCTTGGGTTTTCTGATGATTTCCTTGATTATTTGAAAGGCGTCCGTTTCACAGGTGACGTGTATTCCATGAAAGAAGGAGAACTCGTTTTTGCGAATGAACCGATCATCCGGATTGAGGCGAACTTGATTGAAGCGCAATTGATCGAAACAGCATTGCTAAATATCGTTAACTACCAAACGTTAATCAGCACAAAAGCTAGCCGTATCAAGCAAGTAGTGAAAGATGACGTAGTGATGGAGTTCGGGAGCCGACGTGCGCATGAAATGGATGCCGCAGTTTGGGGTGCGCGTGCAGCGGTCATCGGTGGCGTGGAATCTACGAGTAACGTACGCGCGGGAAAACGTTTCGGACTGGCTGTTTCGGGGACTCATGCACATTCATTTGTCCAAGCCTATAGAGATGAGTACACTGCATTCAAAGTCTACGCACAACGTCATCGAGACTGCGTGTTCTTAGTGGATACGTATAATACATTAAAGATTGGCGTCCCTACAGCCATTAAAGTGGCAAAAGAACTTGGAGACAGCATTAATTTCATAGGAGTACGACTCGACAGTGGAGATATTGCGTTCTTGTCAAAAGAAACCCGCCGTATGTTAGATGAAGCAGGTTTCACGGATGCGAAAATCGTAGTATCGAATGATTTGGATGAGTACACGATTTTAAACTTGAAAGCCCAAGGAGCTCAAGTTGACATTTGGGGTATTGGAACCAAGCTGATTACGGCATATGATCAACCAGCGCTTGGAGCAGTCTATAAAATTGTGTCCATCGAAAGCGATGATGGGGAAATGCAAGATACGATTAAAATCTCAGCAAACATAGAAAAAGTGACAACGCCCGGCCGCAAAAAACTCTATCGAATCATTGACCTCGAAAATGGCAAAGCGGAAGGTGACTATATTACGATGCATGACGAAGATCCGACAAAGGAAGAACGCATCAAAATGTTCCACCCCGTGCATACATTTATCTCAAAATTTGTAACGAATTTTGAAGCGGTGAACTTACACGAGCAAGTTATTCGCGATGGAATAACCATTTATAAAAACCCACCAGTTTATGAAATTCGTGAATTTGCACAAAAAAATCTTTCCCTACTGTGGGAAGAATATAAACGTTCATTGAATCCAGAAGAATATCCTGTCGATCTTAGTCAGAAGTGTTGGGATAATAAGAGACGTAACATAGAAGAAGTGCATGAAATGGTTGAGAACTACACAAAACGATGAAAAGGAAGTGGGAGCGTTGACATTGCAGCAAGAAATTATCCAAGCATTACGTGCGAAGCCGGAAATCGACCCGCAGCAAGAGATCCGGACTTCCATCGACTTTATGAAAGCATATTTGAAAAAAAATACATTTTTACAAGGTTTCACATTAGGTATCTCAGGTGGTCAAGACTCTACATTAGTCGGCAAACTAGCGCAGATGGCAATTGATGAGCTGAATGAAGAGTTAGAAGAAGAAAAGTACCATTTCTATGCACTCCGTTTACCGTATGGTGTGCAGTTTGACGAAGATGATTGTCAGGATGCATTGCGTTTTATTAGTCCTTCGGTCGTCTATTCAGTGGATATTAAAGAAGCGGTAGACGCCAGTGAACGAGCTTTGATCAAAGCAGGTCTTTATATCTCTGATTTTGATAAAGGAAATGAAAAGGCGCGCGAACGTATGAAAGTACAGTATTCTGTAGCGGCCGTTCATCACTCGGTCGTTCTAGGTACAGATCACGCAGCTGAAGCAATCACTGGATTCTACACGAAATTCGGTGATGGTGCAGCGGATCTTATGCCAATTTACCGTCTGAATAAACGCCAAGGAAAACAATTACTAGAAGAACTAGACTGTCCACCTCATTTATACAATAAAATCCCTACAGCTGATTTGGAAGGTAATAAACCCGCCATTCCAGATGAAGTAGCGTTAGGTGTGACGTATGATGAAATCGATGACTATCTTGAAGGAAAAGAAGTATCGACTGCAGCGCGAAAGCAAATTGAAGGACACTATTTGAAATCAGCCCATAAACGACACTTGCCTATTACGGTATTTGATGAATTTTGGAAATGAAAACTGCCGACCTCTTATTAGATAATGGGTCGGCTATTTTTCTGTTTGTCGGGATTATTCGTTTCAGGTATGATAGTTTCATACAAAAAGACGGATTCAGTTCGTGACGGGAGAGAACAACTATGCATTCACAATGGATCGAACGAGTATTGGACAATATTGACAAAGTTATTGTTGGAAAACGTGATATAGCGGAGCTAAGTATGACAGCATTATTAGCTGGCGGTCACGTATTACTGGAAGATGTACCGGGCGTTGGCAAGACGATGCTAGTCAGAGCACTAGCGACTTCAATCGGTGCAAAGTTTAAGCGGATTCAATTCACTCCAGATTTATTACCTTCTGATGTTTCAGGCGTATCCATCTATAATCCACAGACGATGCAATTCGAATTTCGTCCAGGACCGTTGATTGGGAATATCGTATTGGCTGATGAAATCAACCGAACATCACCCAAAACACAGGCTGCTTTATTGGAAGGGATGGAAGAGGCGACGATTACGGTAGATGGAACGACTATTCAATTACCAAGACCGTTTTTCGTAATGGCAACACAAAATCCTATTGAATATGAAGGGACGTACCCTCTACCGGAAGCACAGCTTGATCGTTTTATCTTTAAGCTGAAAATGGGTTATCCGACAAAACAACAAGAAATGGAATTATTGAAAAGGGCGGAACGGCAAACGCCAATTGAGCAAATTGACGCCATTCTAACAGTGGAGGAATTACTAGAGCTACAGCGTCATGTACGCGAAGTGACTGTAGACGATACGATTGTTTCTTATATTGTAGATTGTGCAGAAGCAACACGCCAGCATGAATCGGTTTCTTTAGGCGTAAGTCCACGTGGTTCGATGGCATTAATGAAAGCTTGCCAAGCTTACGCATTCATAAAAGGGCGCACGTTCGTCTTGCCTGACGATGTACAATATTTAGCGACGTTTACATTTTCGCATCGAATGATTTTGCGCCCTGAGGCGAAATATGAAGGAATCGATACTGAGGAAATAGTTAACCGAATTCTCGAACGTCTACCAGTTCCAGTACTGCGCAGGTCAGCTACTCTATGAATGGTTTGCGATCATTCGGACGTTTCGCGAGTGTCCTAGCCATTGGTACAGCTGCCTACGTCTTTGCAAAATTTCAAGGGGGTTTCGTTAGCTGGTTCATCTTCTATACGTTGATTCCATTTGTGATATACTCCGTGCTCCTTTACTTGTATCCGTTACGGGATCTCACAGTTGCGCGATATATTGAAGAACGACATGTAACAAGGAATGGACATGTAACCATACGAGTGGTTCTAAAGAGAAATTTCCCATTCCCTTTACTATATGTAGTTCTGATGGATAAACGAGTACATGATAAGCGCGAAAAGATTGAACGGAAAATTACGCTTCTAGGATTTCGGAGAACATATGAACATACCTATTTGCTGAAGAATGTTCGGCGTGGTGAATACACCTTGCCAACAGTAGAAGTGGAAGTAGTAGACTTTTTTAATTGGATTCGTAAAAAAAGAGTATTTGTCGTTCGAGACCATTTTTTGGTTTATCCGAGCGTGACAGCTATGGTGTATGAATCGGCATCTAAAGGAACTAGTGAAGGACAGCAACTTTCCGCTTACATGCTAGCAAAAGATGCAACAACACCCTCTAGCATTAGGGAATATGCGCCAGGAGATCGGTTGTCTTGGATTCATTGGAAATCATTTGCTCGTACTTCGAAATTAATGACAAAGGAATTTGATGAACAGCGATCAGAGCAATATACGTTGCTATTGGATTGCGGAATATCTGAAGCATTTGAAGATGCTGTGGAGTTTGCTGCATCGATTGTAGTATCTGCCGGACAGAGTCATGCCAAACTAACCATGATCACAGCAAGTGACCAACCGAAAGTGTTTCCATTGATACAATCCTCAGATCAGACTAGGCAAGCATTAGTACATCTTGCAAAAGTCCAGCCTGAAGACATACAAAAGGTAAGGTTGCCAATTGATAAAGCAATGCCTAAGGATGCGATGTTGCTTATTACAGGAAATCTTCGCATGGATTTCATCCATCACGTATTGACGTGTACTCTTGACGCAACCGCAGTGGTCTGCTTTGTGGTGATGACAGATCATATAAATGAAAAATCACTTGAACCTATTATTAATCAAGTGAAACTGCTCGGTATTACTGTGAAATTAATTTATCCATCTGATTATTCATCGACGTTACAAAAGGCGGTGAATTCATGAAGAAACCGATAGTAAGTTGGAAAGTGCTGATGTTTTTATACGCGCTTAGTGTCGTTTTACTGTGGGAGTGGTTTATCCCAATTATGGATTTGACAGATTTCGGACATCCTTCTTTATTCATCATCTATCTGATACTCTTTTTTGCATTAGCTTTATTTCGATTATCATGGTGGGTCGGCGGTGTAATCCAGATACTTTATGTGTTATGGGCTATTCATTATATGTATTTCGATCAACTATGGATTTCTATAGAAACGACAGGCTATATTTTGCAAGATGTCCAACGGAATATCCTGTTGCTAATCAAAGGTGATCTGGGTGAATTATCGAATTTATTCCGTACGTTATTGTTGTTTACATTAGTTTGGATGATCGCCTATTTGCTTCGCCACTGGATTGAAGTCCGGCGTAGTATGATGATGTTCTTTAGCTTTACTATAGTATTTGTAGCGTTGTTGGATACGTTCACTCCATATGATGCTACTTCGTCTATTGTGAGAATTATGATAGTAGGCTTATTGATCGTAAGTTGTCTTACATTAATTAAATTATCAGGTGACGAAGGATTATCACTTCGTCCAAAAAGATTACTTCTGCTTTCATTGCCGGTGATACTGATAGTTGTATCTGTCGGTTTACTATCCAGAAATGCACCAGTATATCCTCCTGCATGGCCTGATCCCGTACCGTTCTTATTATCTTTAAGTGGAGTGGAGGAGAAGGGATCTGATAAAGGACAAGCTCGGGCGGGTTATGACCCCGATGATTCGCAACTAGGTGGAGCTTTCGTCCAAGACAGTCAGTTAGTGTTTGAAGCATCTGTAGAACAACGTCAATATTGGCGTATCGAAACGAAGGATACATATACTTCGAAGGGGTGGATACAAGATAAAGAATCAAACAAGGAACTACTGTTTACAGGTGAAGATTTGTGGGCACCCGTTGTAGAGGGAGAAGTGTCGCTTGCTACACTGGATTTCACTGAACCATTGCCGTTTCTTGCTACTCCCTATGGCACGACGAAGATTTCCTCACCTGAAGGTTTTGACCTCATGCACGAGATGACGGCAAACCGACTGTATTTGTTGATGGGTCTGCAGGAGAAAATTGAACAGTATGAAATGGAGTTTGTAGAACCTACATACACTATGTCAGATTTGCAGAAAGCAGAGATGGTAAACTATGAGACGGTTCAGGAGGATTTGGAAAGCTATTTGCAACTTCCGGATGAATTACCGGAACGCGTGAAGGAACTCGCTTTATCGATTACAGAAAATGAAACCGCAGTCTATGACAAAGTGAAAGCCGTAGAGCAATACTTTAAAAAGAACGGTTTTGTTTATGAGACCCAAAATGTTCCGGTACCCGATGAGGATCAGGACTATGTGGATCAGTTTCTATTCGACACGAAAAAGGGCTATTGTGATAATTTCTCTACTTCCATGGCCGTCATGCTAAGGTCGGCAAATATACCAACGCGCTGGGTAAAAGGATTTGCACCTGGGGAAATGGCGTTTAAAGCATCGGGGAAAAATGTTTATCGCGTGACGAATGATGAAGCTCATTCATGGGTGGAAGCATATATTCCTGAAATAGGATGGATGCCGTTTGAGCCGACGATAGGTTTTACACATCCGACAGAGATTGAATTCGATATTTCCAATGAAAGTCCTGAACAAGAGGAAATTAAAAAAGCCGAGAAACCGGAAGTGGAAAAAGAGAAAGAACTTCCTAAGAAAACAAAAGGTTCGCCTGCATTCGACGCGTTCAAACAAAAGTTTGCGTGGTTGTTCAGTCAATGGTGGCTTTATGCATCGCTACTCGTGTTGATAGTAGGGACGTGTGTCGTACTATATAGCAAGAGAAGCAATTGGTTACCGAAATGGCGTATAAAACAATTGAGGAAACTACCGAATGGCCGCGTGAAATTCGAACAGCAATTTGCACAGTTATTACAACAACTAGCGCGTACCGGCTTGCCAAAGGATACCGCAATGACACTTACCAACTATGCAATACTTGTGGATGGACGATATGGCGGAGACCGAATGACCACCTTGACCCGCGCGTATGAAATGGGGATTTACGGAAACAATTGGCAATCCCAAGATTGGGATAAGTTGAATGAAGTGTGGGAAGATTTAATTATTAGCACAACTTGTTGATTTTTTAGCGAAATATGCGTAAAATATAGAGCGGATGATGCAAGAAATATCCTCGACATTTCTTGCGCTAACGAACGTCAGCTATCATCGAATAGCAGTACCTGGATTCTTTGATGGAAAAGACGCGTGGAAAGTTGACTTTCTAACGCGTCTTTTGTAGTTGAGGCGTGAAATGGTATTAAAAAATTGGAAGAGGTGGATTAGTTGTCAAATGCTCCTGTGTTAGCCGGACAAGAAAAAATTGTAGTTCTCGATTACGGCAGTAAGTATAATCAGCTCTTCACGCGTACAATCCGCGAATTCGGTGTGTATAGTGAGTTACACGCACATACAACAACAATTGAGGAAATTAAAAAAATGAATCCAGTCGGTATTGTACTTTCCGGCGGTTCAGCATCTGTTGGAGACGAGAAAGCGTATGCTATCGATCCAGCAATATTCGAATTAGGTATTCCTGTATTAGGCATCAGTTATGGAGCTCAAGTAATCGTCGATCATTTAGGCGGAAAAATAGAAAAGAATACAGGCAACGAAAGCAAAGAAGAAACGTTGACAGTGGATACGACGTCTACATTGTTTGCTGGTCAAGCCGACAAACAAAATGTTTGGGTGAGCCATAGCGCTAATATTGCAGAGTTACCTGAAGGCTTTACTGCATCTGCAAAAGACTCCACTGGCAATATTGCAGCGACTTCAAATGATGGACAACAGATTTATGCGATTCAATTCCATCCCGAAGATTATCGTTCAGAAAACGGAAAAGATTTCCTGCGTAACTTTGTTTTTGAAATTTGTAAAGCTTCAGGCGACTGGACAATGGATCGCTTCATTGAAATTGAAATAGAGAAGATCCGCTCGGTAGTTGGCGATCGTAAAGTACTTTGCGCACTAAGTGGCGGAGTTGACTCTTCAGTGGTAGCTGCTTTGATCGACCGTGCAATAGGGGATCAGTTGACATGTATTTTTGTTGACCACGGATTACTTCGTAAAGGCGAAGTCGAAAGTGTAGTTAAGACCTTCAGTGAACAGTTCAGCATGCACTTCATTAAAGTAGATGCACGAGAACGCTTCTTGAAAAAGTTGGAAGGTGTTACAGACCCTGAGCAAAAACGTAAGATTATCGGTAATGAATTTATTTACGTATTTGATGAAGAGTCAGCTAAATTAGATGGCATCAAATACTTAGCGCAAGGTACGATTTATGCAGATATTATCGAAAGTGGAACTGCAACTTCTGCAACTATTAAGTCTCATCATAATGTGGGTGGTTTGCCTGAAGACATGGACTTCGAGTTAATCGAGCCATTACGCGCATTATTTAAAGATGAAGTACGTGCGGTAGGAGCAGAACTTGGATTGCCTGAAGAAATCGTTAACCGTCAACCATTCCCAGGTCCGGGACTTGGAGTTCGTGTGCTTGGTGAGATTACGGAAGATAAGCTTGAAATCGTTCGCGATGCAGACTTTATCTTACGTGATGAAATCGCAAAGGCTGGACTCGATCGTTCAATTTGGCAATATTTCGCAGTATTACCGAATATCCGCAGTGTAGGTGTGCGTAACGAACAACGTTCTTACGACTATGCGATTGGTATCAGAGCGGTTCATTCAGTAGATGGCATGACAGCGGACTGGGCTCGTATACCTTTCGACGTATTAGAAAAAATCAGTACTCGAATTACGACTGAAGTTGATCAAGTCAATCGTGTTGTATATGATATTACAGCGAAACCACCTGGCACAATTGAGTGGGAATAAGTTAAACAACAGAATATGATCGTATAACGCTGGGAATATGGCCTAGAAGTCTCTACCGGAACACCGTAAATGTTTCGACTACGATCCTAAATAGAAATATATTTTCTATTGGATTAAAGAAGAGGCATGCGAATTTTTTCGCGTGCCTCTTTTTACATAAGGAGAGTTAGGAAGGTCACAATGAAAAAATACTTTGAGTTTGATAAGCTTGGCACCAATTATCGTCGCGAAATCATTGGTGGAATTACTACTTTTTTAGCCATGGCATATATTTTGGCAGTAAATCCAATTATGTTATCTTTGGACGTTGTACCTGATCTGCCTGATTCCATGCGTATGGATAAAGGCGCTGTATTTGTTGCTACTGCGCTTGCAGCTGCAGTTGGAACGTTATTTATGGGCTTGATAGCCAAATATCCGATTGGTTTAGCACCGGGCATGGGTTTAAATGCATTCTTCGCTTTCACGGTAGTGCTCACTTATGGTATACCATGGCAAACAGGATTAACTGGAGTACTATTCTCTGGATTAATCTTTATAGTTCTTTCATTGACAGGATTACGAGAAATTATCATAAATGCAATACCAGCCCAGCTGAAATTTGCGGTAGGTGCAGGGATCGGTTTGTTCATTACATTCCTAGGATTACAAAACGCCAAAATTATTGTAGCAGATGAAAATACGTTAGTGGGCTTGGGTGATTTAACAGCTGGTCCTACATTGCTAACGATCTTCGGATTAGTCATCACGATTATTATGATGGGTAGAAAGATCAAGGGCGCTATTTTCTATGGCATGATTATGACCACTGTTTTAGGTATGGCGGTCAGTCTAATAGAAGTGCCACATAAAGTAGTAGATAAAATCCCGTCAGTCGCACCCACGTTTGGTGCAGCTTTCGATGCGATCATTAACGACCCAGGCTCATTGATGACAACACAATTTCTCGTTATTGTTATCACATTCCTATTCGTTGATTTCTTCGATACAGCGGGAACATTGGTTGCAGTTGCTACTCAAGCAGGTTTAATGAAGGAAGATCGTCTTCCACGTGCGGGTAAAGCATTGCTTGCGGATTCCTTGGCGACAGTAACAGGAGCAGTAATGGGTACATCCACTACGACTTCTTATATTGAATCCACTGCAGGTGTTGCAGCGGGTGCCAAAACAGGCTTTGCTTCTATTGTAACTGCCTTGTTGTTCTTACTTGCATTGTTCTTCTCTCCTTTATTACTAGTCATCACACCTGCGGTTACAGCTCCGGCTTTGATTATTGTAGGGGTATTGATGGTATCGACCTTAGGAAACATACAATGGACTCGTTTCGAAATCGCGGTTCCGGCATTCTTTACGATCATCGCTATGCCGTTGACGTACAGTATAGCGACAGGTATCGCAATCGGTTTCGTTTTCTATCCTATCACGATGCTAGTAAGCGGTAGAAGAAAAGAAATTCATCCGATTATGTACGGACTCTTTGTGATCTTCATCTTGTATTTCATTTTTATTGAATAGAAACGAACCGCTTCCTAAGTTGTTGGAGGCGGTTTTCTTTATGATCTACGCACTCCTTTGATGATATGAAAAGTATCGAATCTAAAAAAGAAGAAAGAAGTCGAAAAAAGTTGTTTATAGTTGTTGACAGTTTGAATTGTGTCTGATATAGTAATAGAACAGTCAAGAAAGCGACTGCAACATGAACCTTGAAAACTGAACAGCAAAACGTTAACGAAATATAGTTTGTGCATTTAACGATGACATAAACAAAATGAGTATCTTAATTGATGCCAGCAAATGAAACTCGAGCTAATCGATTTTTCATCTACTGGGTGTCGAGTTGTAGTGAAGTGCTAGGAAGTGATCGAGTGAAGAAGGGAGCGTAC